>CAYXHK010000089.1:0-8789 GCA_964464665.1 uncultured Syntrophomonadaceae bacterium | reverse complement strand
GTAGCCATGACTACTGCCTCGGCCGGGAAAACCACCTCAGTCTGATATTTAAGGTCCGTGGTCAAAACTTGATCGGTATCAATTGCCGTAACCTTTTGGTTTACTACCCAGTTGACCTGGTGGTTTTTCAGACGATTAAGCAAGTCGCGGCGATTCTTTTTTTCCATATCGCCGGCTAAGGCATCTTTCATTTCAACAATGGTTACCTGATTGCCCCTACTGGCTAATACCTCGGCAATCTCGCAGCCGTTACGGCCTCCGCCAATCACCACAATTTTTTGGTTCTGGATTTCCAGTGATTTATCTAAGACATCTTCGATCGAATAGATTTTAATTTTGTTTAGACCGCTGAGGATGGGGGTTAGCGGGACGGAACCGGTTGCAAGAACCACGATCTCCGGCTGATTGGCCATAGCGTAATCCAGGTCAAAAATCGTGTTTAGTTTAACTTTAATCGGAAGCTTTTCGATTTCCCGGATTAAATATTCTTTAAATATTCCCAAACGCTCCTTGTGGGTGGGCAGTTGGGCCAGATTCACCAGACCGCCCAGCTGCGCTCCTTTTTCCATCAGTTCCACGGCATGGCCTTTTTTAGCCAAGGCGATGGCCGCTTGCATCCCGGCCGGCCCGGCTCCCACAATCGTAATGCATTTAGGCTGGTCAGTTTTGGAAAACTGCAGCCGGGATTCCCGGCCCGTGGTCGGATTAACGGCGCAGCGGATGCGCAGACCCATAAAATCGCGATTAATGCAGGTGTTGCAGGATACGCAGGGTCTGATTTCAGTCGATCGATTGGCGCGGGCCTTCTTCGCCCAATCCGCGTCCGCCAATAAACCACGGCCAATAAACACAAAGTCTGCTTTTCCCTCCTGGAGGATGGTCTCCGCAGTCTCGGGCGAACGGATTACCCCGCCGGTTACGACCGGAATGCTTACCGCTTGTTTTATGGCTTCCGCCAGATAAACCCGCCAGCCTTCCGGATAGGAGACGGATTCAATACTGGTTAAACCAGATTCATACATACCGGAAGAAATGCTGAGCGCGTCAACCCCGGCCGCTTCCAGGCGTTTCGCGATTTCTATTCCTTCGGTTAAATCAATGCCGCCCGGCAGAAAGTCAGAAGCATTGAAGCGGATGCTTAAAGGCATGGAGCCAACTGCATCGCGAATCATCGCGATGATCTCCAGGATCAGCCGCATGCGGTTATTAAGACTCCCGCCATAATGGTCGGTTCGCTGGTTGCTGAAGGGGGATAAAAACCCGCTAAGCAAGTAGCCGTGCGCCGCGTGCAGCTCGATTCCGTCAAAACCGGCGGTCTGGGCGTAGCGGGCTGAGGTCACAAATTTTTCTTTCAACTGCTTGATTTCCTCGAGGCTGAGTTCCCTAGGCTTAGAGCCGAGCGTGCGGCAGCCAATCGGGGAGGGCGCTACCGGCTGGTTTCCGTGGGTGATCAACGGTACGGTCTGCCGGCCCGCGTGAAAAAGCTGGACAAAGGCCCGCGTCTGGTAAGTATGAATCGTTTCGACCAGATCATTTAAGCCGGCCATACAGCGAGGGTCATCAATGCGCAGTTCGTTCAGTCCTTGTTTGCCATAAGGGTAATCAACACAAGCGACTTCAACCACGATTAAGCCTACTCCGCCCCGCGCCCGGGCTTTATAGTATTCGAGCATCTGGAGGGATACCTCGCCCTCCATCGTGGCTAAGCCAGTAAACATTGAGGGCATGACTATCCGGTTTTTAATCGCCAGGGAGCCAATTTTGCCGGGAGCAAACAGATTGGGGAATGCTAGCATGACTATAAAAACCTCCTAAGTTAATGAAGTGCTTAGTCTAAATCTCGCACGTGGTTTGCCTGATTAACCTGAATGACGTACGTAGTTTGCATAATTATGACCATGCCTTTCTACGAAAGGCACAAAACGTAATGAAACAGGGTTCTAGTTTCAAACTTTATTACCTAAACACATGGTTTACAAGTTCAATCAAAATGCCGCACATAGTTTTAACTTTAATGAAGTTTGACAGCATTTTATCACAAAGGAGGCGGTTTGTCCTTTAAGCGGCATACTTAAATGGACAAGAGATAAGCTATAGGGCCGAAAAGTACGGCCTATAGCTTATTAAGAGGCTTGATTAAATAATTGGATTTAAATTATTTAATCAATGATTCTTTAATCAATTATTCGCCGTAAAGTATTTGAACATTAAGTATTTAACCTGAAATATTTAGAAAGTATTAAAAGAGCATTTAACATTCATTTATTTCAGAAAGGCAATAGGATCAGGTTTTTTGCCTATAGATCGTAGTACAGCCCAAATTCCGCGGGGTGGGGCGCAGTGGTGACCTTGCTGGCCTCTTTGCGTTTCCGGGCAATCCAGATTTCGAGCAGCCGTTCCGGGAAGACATTTCCGGCCAACAGGAATTCATGGTCGGCGGCCAAGGCATCCAGGGCTTCATCCAGGGTAGTCGGCAAGCCTTTGATCTTGCTTTTTTCGGATTCGGGCAGGTCATACAGATTGAGATCGTAAGGTCCATAACCTTGTTCCACCGGATCGATCTTGTTGAGCATACCGTCAATTCCAGCCATTAGCATCGCGCTGTAAGCCAAGTAAGGGTTAGCCGTACCATCACCCGCCCGGTATTCGAACCGTTTTTCCGAAGGTTGTTTAGCGTAGTCGGGAATCCGGATTACGGCACTGCGGTTGGCGGTGGCATAACAAATGCTCACCGGGGCTTCGTAACCAGGCACCAACCGTTTATAGCTGTTGGTCGAAGGATTGGTTAAAGCGCAGAGGGCTGGAGCGTGTTTTAAGATTCCGCCGATAAAATACAGCGCTTGCTCACTTAAACCCGAGTACCCGTTTTCATCATAGAAAACTGGTTCGCCATCTTTGAAGAGGTGCATGTGTACGTGCAAACCATTTCCGGCTTCGCCGGCTATGGGTTTGGGCATAAAGGTTGCGGTTTTGCCGGCTTGGAAGGCGGCATTCCGGACAATGTATTTGGTCAGCATGGTTTTGTCGGCCATTTCGCGCATGGAGCCGAATTCTACTTCGATTTCAACCTGACCGGGTCCAGCCACTTCATGATGGTGGTATTTTACCTTAACTCCCCGTTCTTCCATCAGTATGCACATTTCACTGCGCAGGTTATATAAAATATCAAAAGGCTGATCAATATGATAGCCGCCTTTTACCGGAATTTTAAAACCTTGGTTCAACGCCTCGTTGTTCCCGCTGTTCCATTCCGCTTGTTCGGTGTCGATTTCAAAGCCGCAGCGCTGCGGCAAAGTTTCATAACTGACATGATCAAATATAAAGAATTCAAACTCCGGTCCGGTCCGCATTTCGTCAGCGATGCCGGTAGATTTAAGGTAATTCTCAGCGGCATTGGCAATGGTCCGCGGGTCTTGTTCAAACCGGCGATGCGGATTACCAATCACGAATATGTCGCCAATCATGCTGATAGTTGGAACATCGCAGAAGGGGTCCAAAAAAGCCGTCTTTAGATCCGGGATAAAGACCATATCGCTTTTTTCCACCGGAGCATAACCGTAATTCGAACCGTCAAAACCAATTCCACTGGTTAAAATTGATGGGGTGAAGCGTCCGACCGGAATCGTAAGGTGGCGCCAGCGCCCCAGCAAGTCAATCATTTTAAAGTCAATCATTCTAATTTTGTTTTGCTGACAGTAGCTCTCCAATTCCTCGAAACTGTTAAACACGTTTTTCCTCCTCGTACATTTGAACTGATAATAATACATTATACCACCATGTCGAAAAATATTAATATTTATTTGGGGCAGTAATGAAGATATACTGTATTTTTCTACAGTTAAGGATTCGTTGCCGGCCGGATTCATCTATGTTTAACCGGCTGATATATTGCCTATTAATACAGATGCATATGTCGATTAGTGGCGAATAAACTATAATAAGCGCGAAAAAGTAGTTACGCTAATTTCAACCTGTGCTATAATATTATACGTTATGTAAGATTATTAAAACTAAATATACTTACTTGGGGAGGAGTAATGTCGGTGGTAAAGCAACAAGCGGAGAAGAATGGCAAATGCGTTGATTTGTATCAAAGTGTCACGATGAAAAACAGATCTGGAAAACTGGTTGAGCCCTGTCTATTGTTGCTTCTGCACGAGAAGTCATCTCATGGCTATGAATTAATTGAGAAGCTGGCTGAATTTGGTTTTGATGACGATTCCCCAGATCCCGGAACGGTTTACCGTAATCTAAGGAGAATGGAAGAAGATGGGTTAGTTAAATCATCTTGGTTAACGGATGGACCGGGTCCAGCTAAACGATTATATGAGGTAACGCCTGAAGCAGCGCATCTTTTAGCTGAATGGGCAGATGATGTTAAGAAAAACATTGAAAGACTCGAGGGTTTCTTGATGCGTTACAAGTCATTTAAGGATGTGTCATAAAACCATCCCTCAGCTCTAACAAAGCAGAAGCCGGGACACCTGCCGTTTTCTGCTTGCAATCACGGACCTTCTAAAGTTATATTTAATTAAATTGTTATATAATATCGGTAATATGATTTAAAATTATAAAATTAGACATTAAAAACCAAGACTGCCACGTTTTAAGAGCCGGTCTTGGTTTTTTGTTATTCGAGCGAGCCGAGTTGGAACGGCTGAATTTGGCGGCAGGAACTTTCCGTACTTAAGTAGTATATATTAATAAGCTTAGCAATTTGGATGCTTAGCCAGGGATTTAAACGAAACCGGCGGCATTCAAGGAGTGAAAGAAGTATATATTAAAAAGCATATAATAATAAGAATCAGTTTTAGGGAGGTTGGGGAATTGTTAATTATCGGGCTCAACGGAAGTCCTAACAAAGAAGGGAATACCGCTTATTTATTGAAGGAAGCGCTTAGTGAAATTCGTGACTGGGGTGCGGAAACGGAATTAATCAATTGCACGGACGCTTTAAAAGGACTAAAAACCCCGTTTTGCTTAGCCTGCAGTTCACCCTGCTTAGCTAAGTGTTATCAAAAGAAAGAACTGGCTAAGGTTTATGAGCGGCTAGCGGTTTGTGACGGGATTATTTTAGGCAGTCCAGTTTATTTCGGCACTGTATCCGGGCAAATGAAAGCATTCTGGGACAAGTCCCGGGCACTTCGCGCCAATAAAGCTCTGATTAATGTGGTAGGGGGCGCATTGACCACGGGAGGGTCGCGTTATGGGGGCCAGGAGACCACTTTGCGGGCTTTGCAGGATATTATGCTCGTACAGGGGATGATTGTCGTGGGCGACGGGTACATTGACGATGATGCCGGTCATCAGGGGGCGGCTGGTCAAAAGCCGGTGGATCAGGATGCTAATGCTCAGCAAAGGGCGAGAATTTTGGGCCGGCGGCTGGTCCAAGTTTGCGCTGCTACCCGTGATATCCGATTCCGTCCCACTACCGGTTCTGTCGGCACTTCTTAAACAGAGGGGTAATTTACAAGAATAAAATTGTTTTTTGCAGGAATTTCTTATTTTTTATCGAAATTAATTACTTCCTGAAAAGGTCAAATATTAAAAATTAGAGTGAATATCAAGATTTAGAAGGAAACTATAAGATTTTGGCGAATTAGTTATAACACGAAATGATTTAGGCTAAGAGTACCAGCTGTGGATGAAATGGGTGATTCGATTGGTGAAGTTTGAGCGAGAGCAGGTAGTCGAGGAAATCGTTTCACGCATAGACATAGTTGAAGTTATCGCTGAGAGTGTGGGCTTAAAGAAAAAGGGCAAGGATTTTTGGGGATGCTGCCCCTTCCATCCGGAAGATACCCCTTCATTTGCGGTTTCACCGGACAAACAGGTGTTTTACTGTTTTGGCTGCCAGACCGGGGGAAATGTAATAACCTTTCTGCGTAAAAAAGATAACCTTAGCTATTATGAAGCGATATCCCTGCTGGCAGAAAGGGTTGGGGTCCATTTAGACGCCGGGGCCGATACTGCCGCCCGGCAGCAGTATCGGAATGAGAAGCAGCGATTCCAGCGGCTGAATGAGTTGGCAACCAGCTTTTTTCAAGAGACGCTGCGCCATTCTCCGGAAGGAGAAATCGCGCGAGAGTATTTATCGGCCCGGGGAGTAAACGAGGAAAGTATCCTTCGATTTAGATTGGGGTATGCTTCCGAATCTTGGGACGCTTTATTAAAAAACCTTACGAAACAGGGTTTTTCACCGGGAGAGCTGGAACGTTACGGGCTGGTGGTTGCTCGCCAAAGCGGCGGCGGATATTATGACCGGTTTCGGCAGCGGCTGATTTTTCCTATCGCTGATCAGACCGGCCAAGTGCTCGGCTTTGGCGGCCGGATTTTAGGCGAAGGCAATCCGAAGTATCTTAATTCGCCGGAAACGCGTTTTTTTGATAAGGGCAAACTGATTTATGGATTGCATTTGGCGCGGCCGACCATCCAGGAAAAACAGCAGGCGGTAATTGTGGAAGGCTATATGGATGCTCTTATGTGCCAGCAAAACGGGATCACTAATGTGGTCGCTTCGATGGGCACTGCCTTAACCACCGCGCAGATTCAGTTGCTTTTACGTTATGCCCCGGAAATTCTTATGGCTTACGATTCCGATCTGGCCGGACAGAATGCGACTTTGCGGGCGATTGAATTGATCAGAGGTTTAGGAGGAAGGGTGCGGGTGGTATCCCTTTCTCAGAATAAAGACCCGGACGAATTAATTAAAAAACACGGGGCCGGGCATTTTCAGGGGTTAATAAGCGGGGCACAGGATTTTTTGGCCTATAAACTCCATAAACAATTAAGCAAAGGTGCGCCGCGAACCGCGGAAGAAAAGATGTTAATCCTGGCTGAGTTCTGGGAGGATCTTAGACAGGCCGGGAGTGAATTGGAACGACAGGAATATTGTGAAAGACTATCCATTGCTTTACAGGTATCTGAACTCGTTATCCGTGAGGAATTCCGCAAATATCTTGGAAAAGCGCGAAAGAATCCTGGACAATTGGTTAAAAATACAAATAATGTCCATACTAAAAATGGGAAATCGAGTAAAACCGAATTAGCGGAACGCAATCTCCTGCGTCTGATGCTGGAGGACCCGCACCTCTTCAAACGAGTGGTAGAGGAATATGGGATTGATTTGTTTTTTAATAGCGAATTACAGCAGATCGTTCAGGTTTGTCGGGAAGCCCTGGCTGCCGTGTCTTTAGATGAAGCGGGCGCAATGGCGAACCCAGTACCGCTGGCCAAACTGGTCGAGGGATTGACGGAAGATTCGATCCGGGAACGATTGATTAGAATTTGTCTGGAAGATTCCCCTTTCCCGGTTGCAAATGAGTTACAAAAGGAAAAGGCTCTTAAAGACTATATCCATACTTTACAGCAGTATCGCTGCCAGCAGCGGCTAGAGGAACTGCAGCTGGAGCTGAGTCAGTGTACCCAGCAAGGCGACCTGCAAAAAAGTATGGATCTAATAACCGAAATGAAAAGAATCAAATCATCAGAGTTCAAGAGGAGTTTCCACTGATTATCTGGTGAAGGGGGGGAAAGAGGCTATGAAAGGAAAAGAAGAGCAGCTTAGAATGGATGCAGTTAAAAATCTGATCCAAAAAGGGAAAAAGCGGGGGAAATTAACCTACCGTGAAATTATGGATGCTCTTCAAGGCGTGGAATTAAGCGCTGATCAAATAGAAGAGGTTTATGAACATCTTGGTGGAATGGGAGTCACTATAACTCCCGATAACGGAGAAATCGAAGTCCTGGAAACTGCCGAAGCCGAGCCTCACCCGGAGGATATTGAGGTGGATCTCTCAGTCCCCGAAGGAATTGGTATTGATGATCCAGTCCGAATGTACCTGAAGGAAATCGGCCGGGTTCCCTTGCTCACCGGTGAAGAAGAGATTGAGTTGGCTATCCGCATGCAAAACGGGGAAGAAGACGCCAAAAGGCGCTTGGCGGAAGCCAACCTGCGTTTAGTCGTCAGTATTGCCAAGCGGTACGTCGGTCGGGGGATGCTTTTTTTAGATCTGATTCAAGAGGGAAATCTCGGACTTATAAAAGCGGTAGAAAAATTTGATTATACCAAGGGTTTCAAGTTCAGTACCTATGCCACCTGGTGGATTCGCCAGGCGATTACCCGGGCCATTGCGGACCAGGCCCGGACGATCCGGATTCCGGTGCATATGGTGGAGACGATTAATAAGCTGATTCGCATTTCCCGGCAGCTGCTGCAGGAATTAGGCCGCGAACCGCTGCCCGAGGAAATTGCCAAAGAAATGGATATCTCAGTAGAACGGGTTCGGGACATCATGAAAATTGCCCAGGAACCGGTATCCCTGGAAACACCGATTGGCGAAGAAGAAGACAGCCATCTGGGTGACTTTATCGAGGATGAGGATGCACCGGCACCAGCTGAGGCCGCTTCTTTTATTCTCTTAAAAGAACAGCTGGAAGAAGTCCTGGAAACCTTGACTCCCCGGGAAATGAAAGTGCTTAGGCTGCGATTTGGCTTAGATGACGGTCGGGCGCGGACCCTGGAAGAGGTTGGTCAGGAGTTTGGTGTAACCCGGGAACGGATTCGGCAAATTGAAGCCAAAGCCCTGCGCAAGCTGCGGCACCCCAGCCGGAGCAAAAAGCTTAAGGATTATCTGGAATAGAAAATTAACTGAGATGGCGATTAGGTTCTTGACTTTTTAACGGAAGATGCTATAATAACTTTTGCGTGGTATTCCTCGATAGCTCAACGGTAGAGCATTCGGCTGTTAACCGAAGGGTTGCTGGTTCGAATCCAGCTCGGGGAGCCA
>CAYXHK010000088.1:8394-8808 GCA_964464665.1 uncultured Syntrophomonadaceae bacterium | reverse complement strand
ATCGATTTAGGCTAGTCAGGTGGTTAGGTTTAAAATGCTGTTTGCCTTTATTAATCGCAGCTTTCATATTCTTTAGCCCAGCAGCCTTTGCTGGGGAAACAGCAGCCGGCGAGGTTTTAGCCAACCCGGCGCTGACTGCGGAAGCATTTATCCTGCTGGAGGGATCGAGCGGTCAGATCATCTGTGAGAAGAACGCCTTTCAGCAAAGACCGCCGGCCAGTACCACCAAAATGGTAACTGCTCTGCTGGCTTTAGAAAGGGGTAGTTTGACGGATCCGGTACAGATTGGCCCCCGCGCCTTACGCACCGGCGGAAGCACCTTGGGTCTTAAAACCGGACAAGTATATCCCTTGGGCGAATTAGTTGAAGGAGCTTTGATTCGTTCCGGAAATGACGCCTGCGTAGCAATTGGGG
>CAYXHK010000088.1:0-8384 GCA_964464665.1 uncultured Syntrophomonadaceae bacterium | reverse complement strand
ACAAGCCGGACTGTCCTTTTCGCGAATGCTATTTTGCCCGGCATTTTCATAACTGGTATCATCTGGCAACCGAAACGGAAATGGAATGTTATATCGAAGACCTTGCTTTAAGGGGCTTTAATTCGTTCTGGAAATGACGCCTGCGTAGCAATTGGGGAACATATTGGCGGAAACGAGCCCGGTTTTATTCAAATGATGAATCAGAAGGCACTGGCCTTAGGCGCGCGCAACACTTTTTTCTGCAATACCAATGGCATGCCGGACCCCGGGCATTACAGCAGCTGCTATGATTTAGCCTTGATTGCCCGTTATGCTCTACGCAACCCGGAATTTGCGCGTATAGTCAAGACGCAGTATGAAACCATTTCTTTGGCCCCGACCGAGGTTGCGAGCGAAAACGCGGAAGCAGCCGGCTTCATGGTTAAAAACACGAATGCCTTATTGTGGAGTTTTCCCGGGGCGGATGGAGTAAAAACCGGGACTACCAACGCGGCCGGGGCTTGTTTAGTTGCTTCCGCGACCAGGGAGGACCGGCAATTAATCGCGGTGGTGCTAAAAAGTCGGAATCGTTTTGGGGATGCCGCGAAGCTCTTAGAATTTGGGTTTAATAATTTTACCGAAATCAAAGTGGCCGAGCCGGGGGATCAACTGGCGGTTTTACCTTTTTTAAACGGCAATCCGGCAAGCATAGCCACCTATAGTTCGGAGCGTTTAGGGGTTACTGTTCCCAAACACCTGGCAGCGCAGGTGCAAATCCATCATATTCTGCACGAAAATATTGCCGCTCCTTTACCCGCTGGAACTGAGGTGGGAGAGGCATTAATTACGAATCAGGGCCAGATCCTGCAGCGGGCCCCCCTTTATAATTCCCAAGCTGTAGCCAAGCTTGAACCTTGGTGGAAATTTTGGCGAAAAGTGTGATTGTAACCAAGGGCACTTTTCAGCTATGATAAGAGGGTTAGAAGGAGGGTGCCTGATGCAGAATTATCGCAAAGCGGTTTTGAACAATGGAGTACGCATCGTTACTGAGGAAATACCCCATGTCCGGTCCGTTTCTTTGGGACTTTGGGTGGGAGCCGGTTCTCGGGATGAAGATGTTAATAATAGCGGGATCAGCCATTTTATTGAGCATATGTTGTTTAAGGGAACCGAAAAGCGCACGGCCCGTGAAATAGCCGAGGCCTTAGAAGCGGTCGGGGGGCAGTTAAACGCCTTCACGACGAAAGAGTATACTTGTTTTTATGTTCGCGTTTTGGACGAACATTTGGATTTGGCCATCGATGTACTTAGTGATATGTTTTTTAATTCCCGCTTCAGTGCCAGTGACATGGCTAACGAACGCCGGGTAGTACTCGAAGAGATCAGCATGTATGAGGATTCTCCCGATGAACTGATTCACGATTTGTTTGCTCGGACTGTTTGGAAGGATCACTGCCTGGGACGGCCGATTTTGGGTAACGTCGAGTCTATCCAGAATTTGACCCGGGAGAAACTGCTGGACTATGTGCAGCGTTGCTATCGCCCGGAACGGCTGGTGATTGCCGCGGCCGGACATTTAAATCACGAGACGTTAGTCAAGAAATTACAGCCCCTTTACGAGAATTGGCAGTGTACCCAGTTGCCAGTTCTGCAGCCAGAAGCACCGCGCCCGCAAACTGCTATCGTCAGTCAGCAAAAGGATACGGAACAAGTGCATATCTGCCTCGGGGTACCGGGGTTAAGTCATAACGCTGATCAGATTTACGCCTTGTCCGTATTAAACAACGTGCTGGGCGGCGGGGTGAGTTCCCGGCTTTTTCAGGAAATCCGGGAGGAGCGCGGCTTGGCCTATTCGGTATATTCCTACCATACTTCTTACCGCGACAGCGGGCTTTTGGGGATTTATGCCGGTACCGGACCAGCCAACGTTACTCAGATTTTGGAGCTGTTGATGAAGGAAGTCCGGCAGGTACAGGCTGAAGGGATTAAGGCCAGTGAACTGCAGCGGACTAAAGACCAGATCAAAGGCGGAATGTATTTAGGCCTGGAGAGTGTCAGCAACCGCATGACCCGACTTGGCCGCTCCGAGTTGTGTTACGATCGGGTGATTGATCCAGATGAGGTAATCGAAAAGGTGGATGCGGTTACACAGGAAGATATTCTATCCTTGGCCCAGCAGCTGTTTAGGCCGGAAAACTTTTCCGGCGTGGCGATCGGACCGGGGGATTATGCGCCGGAACTGAAACAATGGGTAAGGTAATCGGTAATAAACGGTAATAATTTAGGCCAGCCCCTCATAAGCTCTATCAGTTAAAACATTAATTTGGACCAGGATCGGGGGGCAAAGTGATGCGCATGAGTGAACTGGTAGGCAAAGAAATAATCAACTTCTACGATGGAGGCCGGCTGGGCACTGTAGGAGAGTCGGACCTGGTCATTGATCTTGAATCTGGAAGAGTACAATCACTGATTCTGCCGGGGAGAAACAATCTGTTGAGTTTTTGGGGTGATCAGCAGCAGATGGTGATCCCTTGGGAAGCGGTTAAAAAGATTGGGGCCGAAGTGATAATTGTGGACTTGGACCGAACTAACTTAAGGGGTCGCCGGCACTTGTTGTAGATTTGTTAAACCCTTTGCTTAGAGTTAATCAATCACAATCAGCAAGCGCTTTTTATTGTTGCCTTAATGATTTGAAAATAATTTGAAGCCCGGGCCGGGAATTTAACGGAAAACGAGTACAAACTAAGCGTTGGCAGGATAAAGGCAGTATAGGATTAAACGTGGAAGTAAAAACTAATTACCAGAATTAAACTCGACTCTGATCCTAAAACAGAAGAAGTCCGCAAATAACTCGGTTAAGCCGAGTTATTCGTTTTAGTTGACATGTTTCGACGGCCAAAGGTACAATCTGTACTAAGACTGGTTTAGGAGGATAAAACTGTGAATACGAAGATAAGCGTAGTTGTGGCCGGGGCTGCGGGCAAAATGGGCCGGGAAGTGGTAAAGGCCGTATTGGGAGAGGCAGCATTAGAATTGGTTGGGGCCGTAGATGTTCGGGGACGGGGTACGGATGCCGGCGTTCAAGCCGGGTTGCCTCCGGCCGGTATAGAAATAACCAATGATTTAGAAGCCTTGCTTAAAGAAAAACGACCACAGGTGCTAGTCGATTTTTCCAACCCCCACGCGGTTTTACATAATATTTATTTAGCCCTGGATAATCAAGTCTGCCCGGTGGTAGGGACCACCGGACTTACGAATGAAGAAATTCAAGCCATCGAAAGTAAGGCTGAAGCTAAAGGAATTGGGGTCTTTATTGCCCCTAATTTTGCCCTGGGTGCGGTATTGATGATGAAATTCGCCCAAGAGGCGGCGCGTTATTTTCCCCATGTGGAGATCATTGAAATGCACCACGACCAGAAGGTCGATGCCCCTTCCGGCACCTCTTTGCGTACCGCTGACCTAATCCTGGAGCAGCGATCGGTTTTTCGCCAGGGTGCGATTAACGAATACGAAAAGGTAACCGGAGCCCGGGGCGCGGAAATCGGCGGGATCCGGGTACACAGTGTCCGATTGCCGGGATATGTGGCCCATGAGGAAGTTATCTTTGGCGGTCTGGGACAACTGCTGACCTTGCGGCACGATTCAATCAACCGGGAGTGTTTTATGCCGGGAGTGCTCCTGGCGATCAATAAAGTAATTCATTTGTCGGGGTTGGTAGTGGGCCTGGAACATCTGCTTGATGCTTAAACCGGCGTGGCCCCCTCTCTTAATCAGGAAACCATGGCTGCCACTATGCATATACAGATGATTTTGAGTTCAAGCTGTTTAATAGCTTGATCGGGAAACCATGGCTGCCGCAATACCCGGAGTTTACCTCACCCAAGCCCCGGGGAAAAATAGTACCCTTGTTGTCAAAAGAACATATACTATTTTAGACCGGGTTAAGACCCGGGAGGCAAAAACAGCTGTAACCCATAGCAGACCAAAGGCTCCATTTACAAAAGCCTTTGGCTGTAGATTTTGAATGGGGCAAGGGGGACACCGTGTTGGATTTAAGCGGAATTCAAGTGGCAGTTTTAGGTGGAGATGATCGCGAATTAGTTTTGATCCCGGAATTAGTAAAAATGGGGGCTAAGGTAACGGTGGCCGGATTTCCCGAACGTCCGGAGTTGGCCGGAGCACATATGGTTGGTTCAGTGGCAGAGGCTTTGCTGGAAGCTCAGGCCATAGTTATGCCTATGCCCGGAACCGATGAGTTTGGGAATATTCGTGCCGTTTACGCCCCACAGAAATTAGAACTGACGGAAAAAATGGTACGCAGTCTTTTGCCCGGTACACCGGTGATCATTGGTACTGCCCGTTCTTTCTTAAAAGATTGGGCGGCTAAGTACCATTTAGATTTAATTGAAATAGCGGAAATGGATGATGTGGCCATCTTAAATTCGATTCCCTCGGCCGAGGGGGCGATCCAAATTGCCATGCAGTCTTTGCCGATTACGATTCACGGGAGCCACTCCTGGGTTTTGGGATTCGGCCGGGTTGGCAGAACGTTAGCGCGGATGCTGCAGGGATTGGGAGCAAAAACCACGGTATGCGCCCGTAAACCGGCCGACTTAGCCCGAATAGCGGAAATGGGGTTTCACGGGATAGAGTTTACGGAAATGGCTCCCCTAATCGGGAAGGCGGAAATTATTTTCAATACCATACCGGCCATGATCTTGGATCAAGGGATGCTTAAGCACTGTAATAAGGAAGCCTTAATTATTGATCTGGCGTCAGCTCCCGGGGGTACTGATTTTCAGGCTGCCGAGCAGTTGGGGATTAAAGCGATCCTGGCTCCCGGCTTACCCGGTAAAGTTGCGCCGCGAACGGCCGGCAAAATTTTAGTTCAGGTTATTCCACGCCTGATCCTGGGATCAATCCAGCGCAAACACGCCAAGCTGGAACAGGCTTAATCACCGGGAGCAACCGAACAAATCCAAGGTTTACCGAGTGCTGCAGCCTGAATATTTGTTGAGTAAAATAATCGCCTCCAAAGTGAAATCAGACTGGAGAACGTCAGTTTTTAATCTGCACCCGGTCAAATGGACAGATGAAACAAATGAAATAATACAGATGAAATGCATGAATCCGTTTTCAGTGGGCTTCGTCAATTGCGGAGTCCATTTTTTGTGTGACGGAAACCACCGGCTATGCAGATAATTCCAAAGAACTTTGGCTGTGGGTTGAAAAATCTGCCTCTACTTGCTAATCATGCGGCTTTTCTGGGCATCTGGCGGCAGGTCAGCTTGCGACATTCTGTTCAGTTTTTTGCCGGTGACCGTAGGATTAATGTTGCTTCTGTCGCACCTCCCCATGCGGTTTTTCATATTCTATAGTGACAACCGGGAATGAATATGGAAGATACGCCCTGAGGAGAGGTGCTTTAGATGCGACTTAAAGATAAGAAAATTGGACTGGTTGTAACCGGTTCTTTTTGTACTCTGGAAGAATCGCTGCCGGAAATCTCGCGGCTGCTGAATGAAGGCGCGCAGGTGTTTCCTGTGGTTTCAGATTCGGTGAATAATTATGATACGCGCTTTGGCAGTGCTGAACACTGGCATAATCAGCTGGAGGAACTCACCGGACATCGGGTGATCAGTTCGATTGTGGAAGCGGAGCCGATCGGCCCGCAAAAATTGTTTGACTTGGTGGTTGTCGCTCCTTGTACCGGCAACACCCTAGCCAAGTTGGCCAACGGGATAACTGATACGCCGGCCTTGATGGCTACTAAGGCTCATCTTCGCAATCTGCGGCCGGTGGTGTTGGCCATTTCCACTAACGATGGTCTGGGGATTAACGCCAAGAACTTAGGCTTGGTTTTAAACATGAAAAATATTTACCTCGTTCCCTTTGGTCAGGATAATCCGCTGGAAAAGGCCAACTCATTAGTGGCCCACCTTGATTTATTAACCGATACAGTAGTAGCCGCGCTGGAGGGACGTCAATTGCAGCCGGTTTTGCTCAGTCCAAAATCAGCCAGAACCGGGTTATAACCGGCTGGTTGATTACACTTACGAACCATGTACCAATATTAGGCAGCAACCGTTTAAGCCCCTTTATCCTCCAAAAATAGTTTGTTCTAAAAATATCTTATTTCTCATAATGATGATGGTGTGCTAAAATAGGGGGAAATAATCAGTCTGTCATAAGATAGCTGGGAATTCAGGGGGAGTATTTGTGAAAAAATATACCGTAGCATTAGTCGGCGCAACCGGTGCAGTTGGTCAGGAAATGTTGAAAATCCTAGAGGAACGGAATTTTCCAGTCGGCAAATTAAAGGCTTTAGCTGCTCCTGACGAAGCGGGAACCCTGGTTCGTTTCAGGGGAGAAGATCTGGTCGTGGAAGCAGCTGCCCCAGAATCTTTTGCCGGCTGCCAAATAGCCTTTTTTGCGGCGGGCGAAGTCGTTAAGTGGCTGGGCCCAGAAGCAGTGAAACACGGGGCTGTAGTAATCGATAACAGCAATACTTTTCGCATGGACCCAAACGTCCCCTTGGTTGTGCCGGAAGTCAATCCCGAAGATGTCCGCTGGCACAAGGGGATTATAGCTAATCCGAATTGTTCAACCATTATTATGGTTGTGGCCTTAAAACCCATTCACGATGCAGCCCGGATTAAAAGAGTCGTCGTATCTACCTATCAGGCTGCTTCCGGGGCGGGGATTGCCGGTTTAAAAGAGTTAGAGGAGCAGACCCGTCAGTATCTGGCCGGCGAAAAAGTGGTTCCAGAGGTGTTCCAGTACCAATTGAGCTTCAACCTGATTCCGCAGATCGATGTATTTGAAGATAACGGATACACTAAGGAAGAATTGAAGATGCTTTATGAATCCCGCAAAATTATGCACCTGCCAGAGCTTCCCGTAAGCGCGACCGCGGTGCGGGTCCCAGTTTCGCGGAGTCATTCGGAATCGATCAATATTGAAACCGAACGGAAATTAACCGCTGCCGAAGCTCGTCAGATTTTAGCGAATGCACCAGGCATAATTGTGCAGGATGACCCAGCAGCCAAAAAGTACCCCATGCCGCTGTTTGCGGCCCATACTGATGAGGTTTATGTGGGCCGGATCCGGGAAGATCTGTGGATTGAAAAAGGCTTAAACATCTGGGTGTCCGCAGACCAGATTCGCAAAGGAGCGGCTACCAACACGATCCAAATTGGCGAGATTCTAATCAAAGAAAACTTGGTCTAAAGAAACTTAGTTTGGAGTAAAACTTAAATACCAATACCAGCTCTGAGCTAAGTTGAGGCAAGAAGGTTAAATAAGGGGAGCGATTATCGTGCGGATTATCGTTCAGAAGTTTGGGGGTTCTTCCGTTGCTTCGGCCAACCAGCGGCAAAGGGTTTGCGAGCGCATAATCGAAGCGCAGCAAAATGAATTATGGCCGGTCGTCGTAGTTTCAGCCATGGGGCGCGCCGGAGACCCGTATGCAACCGATACCTTGCTCGGACTGGTTCGAGAGGTTATAAATGATGGCCCGAAGCGGGAATTAGATCTTTTGATGTCCTGCGGCGAGATCATTTCCAGCGCGGTTTTGGCGGCGAGTTTAATGCAATTGGGACAAGAGGCCGTCGTTTTAACCGGGCGGGAAGCCGGAATTATCACGGATAATAATTTTGGGGATGCCCGGATAATTCGGGTGGTACCGAACCAAATTATCGAACACTTGCAGAAAAAAAGGATTGTGATCGTAACCGGTTTTCAGGGGGTTACCGAAGCCGGAGAGGTGACCACCTTGGGCCGAGGCGGCAGTGATACTACCGCTTGCGCTTTAGGGGTAGCTTTAGGGGCCGAGGTCATTGATATCTTTACGGATGTAGAAGGAATTATGACCGCGGATCCGCGAATCGTGGAGGAGGCGCGGCTGCTAGACAGTGTAACTTATTATGAAATTGTTCATCTGGCGCAGCAGGGGGCAAAGGTTATTCACCCACGGGCAGTGGAAATAGCGATGCAAAGCAGTATCCCGGTCCGGGTGCGATCGACTTTTTTGGACAGCCCCGGCACCTTAGTCAGCAATGCTGGCAACGGTTTGACTGCCGGCACCGAAATTCGCAGCGACCGCTTGATTACCGGCATCGCGCAAATTCCCCATATTACGCAGCTGAAAATCCCGATTGAAGCCCCAAACCAGCTGGAAGCGCCGGAAAAGATCTTTAAGGGCTTAGCTTTAGCCGGGATCAGCGTGGATTTTATAAACGTCCATCCGGAAACGGTAATCTTTACGGTAACGAATGAAGTCGCGGAAAAAGCGGTGAAGATCTTGCGGAACCTGGATTTTAAGCCGCAGATTCGCCCAGACTGCGTTAAAGTTTCTGTGGTAGGTGCCGGCATGGCCTGGATGCCGGGGGTAATGGCTTCCATAG
>CAYXHK010000087.1:0-8829 GCA_964464665.1 uncultured Syntrophomonadaceae bacterium | reverse complement strand
CAATCACCAATGAAAATAAGGTTTACCGAGTATTAAGGTCTAATACTCTTACTAATAATAGTTAGTGAAGCAAAAGGAAGCAAAAAGAACGTCCCTTTGCTTCACTAAGCATAAGGCCTCATTTTATTAAGTCGATGGTTTTTATTTAATGAAGGAAATAGGAGTAATAGTAGGTCAGCCAGTCTCACTCATCCGCATAAAAAAGAATGGAGGAGTCATTAATGTTAGTGGTGACAACGGAGAATATCAAGGGATATAAGGTCAGGGAGGTCAAAGGAGAGGTCTTTGGTCTGGTCGTGCGCAGCCGCGGGCTCGGTGGCAACATTATTGCATTTCTGCGCAGTTTGGTCGGCGGTGAGATTCACGAATACACTTCTTTGCTGGAAGACAGCCGCAAACAGGCCCTGGATAGAATGGTCAAAAACGCCCAGGTTATGGGTGCCAACGCTGTTGTTATGATGCGTTTTGATTCCAGTGAAATCGGACAGACCATGAGCGAAATTGTGGCTTACGGCACCGGGGTTGTAATCGAGAAGGAGGATTAACTGGCGATGGACGAGGGTTGGATTTTTGTGATTGGATTCTTAATGGTAGGTTTACTGTCGTGGTTTATCTGGGACAAAAGATATCACCGGAATGTCGATAGGGATGTGCCCCAAGGTTATAAAAAAACCGAGGAAGTTTTCATAGACCCGGTTGATGGTAAAAAACAGAGGGTTTACTACAATCCGGAAACCGGGGATCGCTGTTATATTAGTGAGTAATAAATTATCTTGTAATAGATATTGGGTCTTTATACGAAAAAGTAAGCGATGGTCAGACTATATCGACGCCCCAGGCCTGATAATAATTTAACGGATAGGCATTTCGACAATAATCGGCAGGATATAGTCCCCGCATCTATAGTAAGTGCATCTAAAATTAATTCCGTTTGTCCCCTCAGGGGACAAACGGAATTAATTTTAGATGCATAGTCGAGGGATAGGACGAAGTTCCAATATATCGATTTCTTAACCCTTCAGTTTTATTATATGTTCGGTAAAAAGAATTGTTCATCTTAAACCGTAAGTATTTCCAAAAATGCGCTGATTCGGGTGTTTATTTGCCCGGTGTCTGCCTGGGAATAATCAGTTTCCAGACAAAGATAAGGAATATGTTTTTCGTCGGTCACGAAATTTTTTATTTGTTGGGATTCGATCGCAAAAGTATGGCAGGCTTGCAGAATTACCTCTATTACACCATCGACGCTGTACTCCTCGAGCATTTCGGACAGAGCGTCGATTCGCTCATTATTGGGACTCATTACGGAACAATTAATCCGCAGGTATTTTTCGGCCAGAGCTAAATAGGGATCTTTGTTTTCGTCTACTAAATCTTTTTGGGTTCTTGGACCGGAGCAGTTTTCAAAACCCACAATATCCGCCCCCAGTTCTTCAATTTGACGAATAATCTTCTCTCTTACTCCCCCGGTAGGACAGCCGGTTATTAGAATCCGGGGCCGGGATGGCTTGCCCTTGAAATTGTCTTCGTAGCTTTGGCGTAACTCAGCCGTCCGCTTTTCTAAAACGGCAATTTTTTCTTCAGTATCGAAGAGAAAAGTATTAGTGTCGATCAAGGTGTTTAATTCATAACCCGAAATGGGGGAAGGCTTTAGTCTGCCTATTTCGAAGAAATCTAAAATAGCCTTTCTTTCTCTGTTTCTGAGCTGAATGGCTTGGCGGAGATCGTCATCCGTGATTTCTGCATCCAGCTGTTGGACCAGAACCTCTTTTAGACGCAGCATTTCGCCATGCCAGCCTTCCAGCGCTTTCTCACCGCACCGTCCCGGCGGCAACTGCATTACATGGGTATATTTGAGCTGGTTCAGCCATTCGTACATTTTCTTTTTTCCATCACAGGTTGTTTCGCCTAAAATCATATCCGAAAAATAAAAATAGGGGCAGGTATCGGATACGGCAAAACCATAACTGGATTTAATCAAGGGGCATAAATTCTTGGGCAGATTTTTTTCGGCAAACGGAATGGGCTCGTCGCTTACTCCGCATAAGCCGACCGGAACCGCTCCGGCTGCCAGGATCATCTCGGTGGGAGTATAGGCACAAAAAACACCAACTACTTTTTTGCCTTTTTCCTTTAGTCCCTTCATCCGGATAAATCCCTGCTGACGAGCGTCGGAATAGCTCTGAAAGTTTGTTGGCAATTTTAACAATGTGATTCCTCCCCTATATTTTTATGGCTGGCAGCGGATCCAGCTTTATTCGCCGCTATGAGGGCCGCTCCTAAAGCGCCGGCATATTTACCCAGCTTATGACTGCAAACCGGTCTTTCCAGTTTCCTGGCCAATTGCTCTCGGAAATAGGAGTTATGGCTTAGGCCACCGGTTAGAAAACATTTTGCGTTTATGTCGTGTCGCTGGGCCAGTTGGGTTACCTTGGAAACTACCGAGTCCACAATGCCGGCGGCCATATCTTCTTTGGATCTTCCGGCTCCGATGTGGCCGATGACCTCCGATTCCGCAAAAACGGTACACATGGAACTAATGGGAATAGATGTGCCTTTCTCAGCTAAAGAGAAAAGCTCATCAATATCTACTCCCAGACGGTTGGCCATGATCTCTATAAATTTACCGGTGCCGGCAGAGCATTTATCATTCATTAAAAAACGGGTGACAAAACCGTTTTCTACGGTAATTATTTTAGTATCCTGACCCCCTACATCGATTATTACCGCATCCTCGGCAAATAGATAAAAGCCGCCTCTGCCGTGACAAGTGATTTCAGTTAAAACTTTATCCGCATATTCAACCGCAATTCGCCCATATCCAGTAGCAATCGTTTTAATATCTGGTGAGGCCACATCATAATTTAGCGTCTCGAGCTGATCTTTAATCCGGCTGGCCGTTTCTTTGCTGCTCCAACCAGTAGCCAGAACAAAGGAAGCAACTATCTCTTTCCCATCAAAGACGATAGTTTTCGCAGCGGTTGAGCCGATGTCAATGCCGATGTAATTCACTAAACTCGCCCCCCGTTCCTCATTCATGGACCCGTATCCAAATAAATAATATCATATAACATGATATATATTAAAGCAATTAATTTATGCAATACATAACTAAGTAATATAATAAAAATGACCAAAACCCCGAATTGCTTAAATATAATTAAGGTTGTCAGAAAAAATGTGGTGATATATAATATTAAAAGCATAACGAAAAGAAATGTTATGTATAAATAAAAAGAGGGGAGAGATGCAAGTGGAAAAGGTCAAAGTAGAATTTATAAACACCTGTTCTTGTTGTGACGGCTATGGTGATGTTCTACGGGATTTGGCGGCGAAACATCCGCAGCAGATAGATTTAAAAATATATTATACGGGCAAGGATTTCGATTATTTGCCGAAATACGGGCCAATTAGCCGGGGAACCTTAATTATCAATGAAAGCGAACGTTTTGAGGATTTAAACCGGAAGGTAATTGAAGGAGCAGTAAAGGTTGCTCTTGATAAAGTAAATGCTTAAAGATTTTGTGCAGACCGGCTGGCAATTATTGAACGTAAGTTCATTTTGGCTGGTGATCAGTTTTATCCTTTGCGGGTTATTACATATAGTGCTGCGGCCGGAATTTTTGCAGCAATCTTTGGGTAACACCAAACTATCCTCGCTGGTAAAAGCTACTATTTCAGGGATGCTTTTACCTATCTGCAGCTGCGGTGTGGTGCCCCTGGCGTTGAGCCTTTATTACTCAGGCGCTTATTTAGGACCCACGCTGGCGTTTTTAGTGGCTACGCCGATAATAAACCCGGCGGCTGTTTTATTGGCATTTGCGCTTTTGGGTCCGCAGCTGACCATCATCTATGTTATCACCGGTTTTACGCTGCCGATGCTTATTGGAGTGATAGGCAACAAATGGGGAAAGAATGAACTGGTCTCCCCAATGGCGGCAGCAATGGCAGCAGTTGGGGCAAATGCACCGGCTGAAGCAAGACCGAAGAATTTAACTACGATTCAGACCTCCTGGACTAAAAGGATTTACAGCGGCTTGGATTGGGGATTCCACAGTCTTGGTATGCCGGTAAGTCGTTATGTTTTAGTGGGTATTCTATTTGCGGCACTTTTACTAACCATCATTCCAATGGCCTTCATCCAGGATTATTTAAGCAGCCCGGCCTTAATCTCTTTGATCGGAGTCGCAATCTTAGGTGCGGTTATGTACGTTTGCGCAGTGGGACACATTCCATTCATTGCGGCCCTTATTGCTGCCGGAGCAGCGCCCGGGGCAGCCATTACCTTTCTTTTGTGCGGGACAGCGACCAATTTGCCGGAATTAATCAGTATCTACAAACTGATCGGCAAGAGAACGATAGTGATCTATACGGTTACGGTAGTTGGTATCGGTATCATAGTTGGCTATCTCACTAATGCTATGCTGCTGCCGGGCTTTACCCCGGTGTTTGATTTGAGCCATGCCCAAAACAGCATCGATTTAGCCAATAAAATGTCTTTAGCTGTTCCAGCCGGGGTGGAATATGTTTGTTCGTTGATTATTCTGGCTATGGGGCTTATTGCCTGGTGGCCAATCTGCCGTGATTGGTTCAGGAAATTTGTTCAGGAGGCTGCAAGTGCTTAGGGAAAGTTATTGGGCTTTGGCGTTGGCTTTGCTGGGCATGCTTTACCTTGCGGGCTGTAGCGGAGAACGCCAGCCCGAGACAACAACTATAACCTTAGATACGGAGCATGTGCTTTATGAGCACTTTTTGGCTGCCTATGGAGATAAACAGCCGTTGCTTACCGGCGTAAATGACCTTAATAATGATGGCCGGGAAGATCTAATTGTAATTTATCAGGATACCGCTTTAACCAACAAGATGATAGCCATCTGGGAGGAAGACGCGACAGTTGCTGTCTCTGAGCCGACACCGGCGCCGGTAGAGAACTGCCGCCTTGAATGGCGGGATATTGACGACCAACCTCCGATTGAATTAATCGTTTCCGGTTCCAAGGGGGTGAATGTAGGTTACGCCATTTATCGTTGGGAAAACGGAGATTTTATTAATCTCTTTGGATCAGGTATGGAAGATTGTTGCTAGTTTGGGTAGGTTGAAAAGATTGGATTATTGGATTATTGGATTAATGGATTAATAAGGGAGTGCTTTGTTGTGAAAAATACCCGGGTTATTATGCTGATGCTGGCTTTGCTTATGGGAGTGTTTGCTTTGACTGGCTGCGGCGGCAGCCAGACCGCCCAGGGACCTGGGGCCTTTGGGGATGACCTGGCCACGCGGCTGGCCGAAACTTATAAACTGGATCCTTTAAGTGCTGATGATGCCAATTATACAATCAATATGGGTTATTATAACTGTGATCATATGACCGCGGCCTGTATCGGTAAGGATGCCGGCATTTATGACGCTTTAGGACTAAAAGTCAATTTGACCGGCAATGGCAATGTTCCGGAAGCGATGTCGGCAGGGAAAATGGATGTTGGTTATGCGGGTTGGACTACTACTTTGCGGGCCGTTCCTAAAGGAACACCCCTATTTATTGCCGCCCAAAACCATACCGGCGGATCGGAATACCTGGTAGCCAGCCATGAAATAAAAAAACCGGAAGACTTAATCGGTAAGAAGGTATCCTTTGGGACTGATCCTCAGACAAACAGTATCAACTGGGCAGAATGGGCGGATCAATTAGGGATTCCAGCGGATATCACCCAGTACGAAAACTTTAATATGAGCGACCAGGACGAATATTTCGCGCTAAAAGCCGGTAAGCTGGACGCCTACATATGTTGTGACCCGTGGGGTTCCATGGCGGAATATGAAGGTACCGGCTGGAGTATGATTCGGCAGAATACTACGCGTGACGGTGAGCTTGGCACCTGCTGCAAGGTAGCCATGCACACCAACTTTGCCAAAGCCCATCCCGAATTAGCCGAACGGGTTTTGTTGGCGCATACTTTATCGATTCAATTTATGTATGAACATCCTTATAAGGCAGCCGAGATTTTTGCCAAGAACTACAATGTTCCTTTAGAAGTCGGGTTGATGACGATGTGGAAAAAAACCAATGAAGAAGGACGCACAATTTCTTGGGATCTGAATATTGAAGAATTGGAAAACCAATTGGAAGCGATGCGGAAATACAATGTGCAAAGCGATGTCAATACGGTAAATGTCAAAGATTATGTGGATACTTCCTACTTTGATGCCTGTGGAGCTAAAGATTTCAATACTTTCATTAAAGAAGAAGTAGACCCGGTATTCCCGCTGGGGATGAGCTTTGCAGATTGGAAGACTAAAGCGATGGCAGTAGACAACATTACGGTTGCCAGCTAATAGCTGTGAATGCTTTAAATGAACGTTAAAAAAAGTTGGCTATATGGAAGCATAATATTTATTGTCATTATCTATTTGGGGTTAAGCGCTTGGCTTAACCCCAGGGCAGAATTGAGCGGATTACGGATTGCCTGCAATGATGACGCTGCCGGGCTGCTTATAAAATATCTGGCCAGTGAGGATAGCGCTGCCCTGGAGGTTGTCAATATGAGTTATCAGCAGCTGCAGGATTGCTGCAGCAGCCAAACAGAACTGGCCTTGGCGGCGGGCAATTTTGATCTGGCGGTGCTTTGTCCGGATGGGGCTGACAAATTGCTGACCAGCGGGCAGCCATATCAGATTTTAGGTACGGTAGTAGTCAACGCAAAGGTTTTAGTTACTAATCGGGATACGGTTCCGCACACAGTTGGCTATATGAATGCGCGGGAAGTCCAAAAAGAATTAGTGTGGTCTGCCTTGGACAGCAGTATTGAAATGCAGCCGATGCTGCCGGCGGGTCTGCCTTATGCGCTGGAAAGAGAGGCCGTGGAAGGGATAGTCCTGGATATTCTGGGAGCGTTAAAAATAGGGGGCTATCGCACCCCTTTGCCTTCGGAGCATCCGACTTCGGTGCTGGTAGTCCACCAAGATCTCCTCGGCAGTCCTGAATTGGCAAGCTTCATAATGGCTTATAATCAGGCCGTAGGGGAACTGAACCGACCGGAAATACTGATGCGGGAATTAGCAAAAAATTTAGCGATTGAGAATGGCGGTGATGAGGCGAAAACATGGAGAGAAATGGGAGTTCAATTCCAACCGATGGAAGCGCGAGGTTAACCCCAGGGGATGTTTTGGATAAATACCGGGGCATTAGTTACACCCTGATTATTCTGACTCTCCTGATGATTGCCTGGCATCTGGCGGCCAATCGGATCAATAATACTTTGCTGCTGCCCTATTTCCCGGAAACAGTCAACGCGTTCTTCACGGCCTGGGTAGACCCCAAAATAATGTCCAATTTGGCTTTGACCTTAAGAAGGGTATTCACCGGTTTTATCTATGCTTTTATTATCGGTATACCGATAGGACTGCTGATGGGTTATTCGAAAACGGCCATGCAGGCGATTTCTCCGATTTTAAATTCCGTGCGGCAGGTGCCGATTATGGCTTGGGTACCTCTGTCCATCATCTGGTTTGGCTTGGGAGACGGCCCCACCGTTTTTTTGATTGCGATGAGCGCGGTTTTCCCACTGGCGATTAACACGATTGCCGGGGTGCAGGGGATCGATCCCAACTATTATAATGCCGCGCGCAGTATGGGGGCTTCATTACCGAATATTATTCGCGACATTGTGGTGCCGGGAGCCTTGCCCAGTATTTTAACCGGCTGTCGCTTGGCGATGGGATTCGGTTGGATGTCCGTTATTTGTGCAGAATTTATTGCTACCAGTGCCGGTTTTGGCTTTTTGATGGTGGAAGCCCAGGTGCGTCTGGAAACGGCTCAGCTTTACGCCCTGATGGTTATGTCCGGATTAGTTGGCTTTTTCATTGACAAAGGATTTTTAATAGTGGAAAAAAACTTAACTGCATGGAGATATAAAGATGGCATTGCTTGAGGTTAAGGGAATTACCAAAACATTTACCCACAAGAAAAGACCAGCCCATATTGTGTTGGAGGATATGTCCTTCACGGTAGAACGAGGACAGTATGTTTCCCTTTTGGGACCTTCGGGGTGCGGTAAAACCACCCTTTTAACCATCCTGGGCGGTTTTATGACTCCTGATGCCGGTCAAATAATTCTGGCGGGTAATCAAGTGGAAAAGCCGGGGCCGGATCGCGGCTTTGTTTTCCAGAATTATGCGCTTTTCCCTTGGATGACGGTGCGAGAAAACATCCTTTATTCGCTGCGAATGCAGAAATTCAGCAAATCGGAACAAGAGGAGCGTTTGCAGGAATTGCTGGAGATGTCGCATTTACGCGGCAGCGAAAACAAATATCCGGTACAGCTTTCCGGGGGTATGCAGCAAAGGGTCGCCGTAGTGAGGGCCTTAGCCAGTCGCCCGGAAATACTGCTCTTGGACGAACCGCTGGGGGCGATAGATTTTCAAATGCGGGAGCTTTTGCAGGAAGAATTGGCGTCTTTGGTTGAGGGAGCGAAAACTACGGTCGTTATGGTAACTCATGATGTAAATGAGTCGGTTTATTTAAGCGACCGGGTTATTGTTATGTCCGCGCTTAAAGGGCAGATAGTGCAGGATGTCTATATTGATCTTGACCGTCCCCGCAATAGGCAAAGTAAAGGCTTCAAAGCTTATGTCGTCCATTTGACGGAATTAGTACGGCAGGCTTTTCACGAAAAAGTGGCGGATATTGAATTGTCACCGGGTTTTACCGAAAAAAATACCGGCCACAATCGTCAGGCCGATTTTACCGATGCCTATAATCGGATGACCAGCAAGTATACCACCGATTTCACTAAAGGCCGGGTTGCCAAATAATATTAATAAAAGGGAGAG
>CAYXHK010000086.1:0-8855 GCA_964464665.1 uncultured Syntrophomonadaceae bacterium | reverse complement strand
GTTGTTCCCAAAGTATTCCTCGCGCAACAGTGGGCCCAGGCCTTGCAGGAAGATTTGACGGTTTCCCGCGAGGATATCGGGATTTATTCCGGGGTGCACAAAGATCCTGCCGACCGCAAGTATATGATCTATGTGGTAAACTCCGCCCGCTATACATTAGCCCGGCATTTGCTGGCAGACTACCGCCATGGCAGCACTATACTGCTGATTGCGGATGAATGTCATCATTATGGCAGCCCGGAAAATTCGCATATATTTGATTTCACGAAAAAATTCCCCGCTCCCGCTCCCACACCTGCCGTTGCTGCCGCTGATACTGATGCTGCCGCCGACAATGGAGCTTTCGCAGCCGCTGTTACCGTTGCCGCCAATACTGCTGCTGTTACCGAAGCCGCTGCCCCCGCCGCTGCCACAACCCCAACCACTGTTACTACCACTGCCGCCACTGTCCCCCCCGATGTGGTTACGCCTTCACGCTACTATGCCCTGGGTCTGTCAGCAACCCCAGAAACAGCCGCTTTTCGGGAAAAACTAGTACCGGCCCTCGGGCCCGAGATCTATAAATATGGATTTACCGATGCACTCAACGACAATATTATCAGCCCCTTCTCCATCTTCAATCTGAAGCTGCAGTTTACCCGATACGAACAGGAACAGTATCAGGACTTAAGCGACCAGCTTACCCGAGCTTTGGAGAATCTTAAGCACCTTTGCCCTTTCTTGAACAGCTTAAGCGGCCAACAGTTTTTTGCTGCCCTGGAAGAGTTGGCTCAGGCCGCTGCGGATCCCGATGCAGCAAGTTTGGCTCGGGCGGTAATGGTTTTGTCCGTCACTCGTAAAGACGTGGTTTACAGGGCAAAATCCCGACTCAGCTGCGTGGAGAATCTGCTTGACCGGATTCCCCGGACCTCGAAAATACTAATATTTAATGAAAGAATTGAGGTGGCGGAGGCTATCTATGAAAGACTGCAGCGGTTATTTCCCGGACAGGTCGGGCGCTACCATTCGGAAATGGATGAGGGAAGCAGAAAAGGAATTCTGCGTAAGTATCAGGACTCTGAAATCCGTATCCTGGTAAGCTGTAGGGCTTTGGATGAGGGCTTAAATGTACCGGAAACCGATGTTGGAATAATTGCTTCTTCCACCAGCAGCAGCCGGCAGCGCATTCAAAGGCTGGGCCGGGTCCTGCGCCGTTCAGGAAAGGCTCACACGGCTTACCTGTATTACCTTTATATCGGTTCCTCCAACGAGGAACCGGAACTGCTGGCTGATCTGGACCAGGAGTTAGTTGGCATGATCCCGGTGCTTGACTTGGATTATGAGCAGGAAACCCAGTCTTTTATTTATCCCGCTTACCAGGCTCTGGCGGAACGGGTTCTGGCTCATGGACGCCGCCAAAAGTGGGATTCAAGGATCATCAGCGAAATAGAAAGGAACCTGGAACAGGGCAAACTGGGTTGTGACTGGTGGAATTCGGAAAATACCTGCGGGTTGCGCGCCCAGACCGCCTCCTCCCGCGCCGAACGCAACTATTGGATAACCATGCGGTTATTAGTGCGGGCCAGCCTTAACCGCTTGTGACACTCTGCGCGAATAAATTCGGCAGTGCTTGCTCCCGCGTTGACGGTTTTTGTCGCGTATACCGAGCCGTTGTTGTTGAAGGTGACGGTATACGTTGTGACCGGCGCGGCGGTTATTGTTACAGTCATTTCGCCGTAAACGCCGGAACCGTCATTTGCTGTTGCCCGAACGGTAACCGAACCTGCCGTCGTTGCCGTGAGCAAACCGCTTGCGCTGATTGTCGCGCTGCTTCACTCCTTAATCAAATCGTGAAAAAATCATACCCCTCCTGTCTGCCCTCCTGGCAGCGCAAGGGCTTCGAAATACTGAAATCGCCCAGCGGCTCGCTATTACGGAAAACACCGTACGATATCATCTGCGTACGGTGTTCAGCAAGCTGGATGTTGACCGGCGTATGAAGCTGGCGGAAAAGCTGTTGTGAAGAGGAGGCAAATGGCGCAAGGCACTGAAGATATACTGTTATCCGTGTATATGCGAGCATCCGAACATAACGCCTAAGGACTTCTTCAGCGAAACGACGGCGAAGCCGGCGTTTATTCGGAAAGCTCCGGACGGTATGCAGACTTTTTCGGGTCCCTAATTCAATTAAAAGTTATCCTATTGCACTGCATTTTCGATAAATCTCTTTAAAATTGCGGCGACTTCTGCCCGCTGAGCGTTACCCTGCGGGTCTAGGATGCCATTGCCCTTGCCGGAGACAAGTCCTGCGCCGACCGCCCAGCCCAGAGCTTCTTTGGCATAACTTGAGGTCTGGCCCCCGTCGATGAAGGAGGTAAGTTCATTCGTTGCCGTTACCTCGTAGCCCTTATGCTGGGCATAGCGGTATAGGATCACTGACATCTGCTCTCTGGTGATATTATCATTGGGAGCAAATATTTTGTTACTGTAACCTCCCACAATACCCTTATTGGTGGCCCAGGCAACCGCCTTTCCGTACCACGCATTGAGGTCAACATCGGAAAAAGCTGAGGTGGAGTAGCCGGATAAGTCTGCCTCGTCAAATCGGGATAGCGCTGTAACAAACATCGCTCTAGTCATATTTCCGTTCGGATCAAACTTGCTATCGCCGATACCGGAGAGTATTTCCCGGGCCGTGATAAAGCTAATCGTATCCTTTGCCCAATGTCCACTTGTGTCAATAAAGTTTTTGGTATTGTCCTTAAACCCGTAAATACCAGTTTTGGGAGCTTTGAACGCTACTGCGTCGTCAACTATGCCACTTAGCTTAATAATAATCTCTTTGTCGTTCTCAATGAGATATGGCACAAAGGCGAATAGGCCGCCATCACCGGTTTGTTGCTTTTCGGCTATACCTTTATTGGGCTTTTCTTTTACATAAGTCCCCTCAACAATTTGGGTGTTGAGGACATATTTTGATGCATGGTTGAAGTCAAGCTTGACGTTGCCGTTTGAATCAACATAGGCTGATGTCCGGTATTCAAGCCGTTTGGTGGCTTCGTTGTAATAGCTCATATACACTCGCTTGCCACTTTGCTGTGCCCCTAAGTTTATGGTCAAGGTGGCTATAAAGGGCAAGGCTCCGTTGAAAGCAAGCTCAAGCTGGGCAATGTCGGTGTTTTCGGCCAGCTTCGACAAGGCATTATCGGAAATTTTAGTAACTCGCAAATCATAGCTGGCTAGTGATTGTCCGGTGGTGTTTACCTGCTGGCCGTTTATCTGCCATGAATAATCGCCCATGTCTAACACAATCGTAATATCTTTGCCTTTTATCGCATTCAATATGGCCACAGGTAAATCAGTTTTCCCTTGCATATCAATGCTTATTAGATCGCCAGATGTGGCCGTGCTCAGAACTCCTTGCGCATCGGTGACGGTTATTGTGGAAGTATTTGGGCGGATATTGCTACTTCCGCCATCGCCGCCGTCATTACCGGGGTCATTGTGACCTATGCCGGTCTGGGCGGTATTTCCGGCCATATCAATGGCTACAATGGTGATAGCGCCAACGCTATCCGCTGTAATGTTTGCGGTATAGGTATCAGCATTGCCTTGTTTTTGCATGGGGTAGTCCATACCGCCACTTGTCATCACCACACTGTAAATGCCGCTTAAAGCATCGGTCACGTCAGCCGAAACCGTAAGGGTGTTGCCGGCCAGAGTGGCTGATGTTTTGCCTGCGACAAAAGCCGGTACTGTTCTGTCTACCTTCACGGTCAGACTGTTGGCTGTTAAATTGCAACCCTTTACATCTTGGAGCTTGGCCCTGACGACATGGGTACCCTCAGCGGTAATGGCGGTTACATCAACCGGGCTGTCGGTATAGTTTCGGTTGGTCCAGTCACCATTATTAACATTGTATTGCATTTTGGTTGGCGTGAAATTAGTAAGGCCCGTGGCGGTCAAGGTGACCGGTACCGAGCTGCTATTCCACCAACCTCTTATACCTGGTGCTGATGTAGAGAGGGTCACACTTCCGCTGGCCGGAGCAGCGTTGGCCACAGTCAGAGCGTAAGTTTTGGGCTGGGCTCCGGCACCGTCCGGCTCAACCGTCACCTTAAAGGTGTTGCTCCCGGCTGCCAGCGGCAGGGTATAGGCAACAGCCCCGGTTTCCTCAGCGAGCACCAGGTTACTGGCATCCTTAAGCATCACTTTGGCCTTAGGATTAGCGGAAATGGCGGTTATGTTGGTGGATTCTAAACCATTTGCGCTCAGGTGGTCATAGGTTGTGGTATCCTTGTCAAAGCCTACTCCAACCCCAGAGGCAGCCAACATTTGCAGGTCTGCGTTCATGGAATCAGCTGTCGCCTTAAAATAGTAGGCTTCCACATCCGCCCCCAAGGTGTCAAACACAAAGGTTTTACTTATTACAGCTTCACTGCCTAAAGTGACCAGACTCTCCGCCGTGTTCGACAGGTATTGGGTTTTGAGGATATTACCGCCCTCGTCAAGCAGGTTTACGGCCACATTACCGTTGGTTACCTCTTTCATGGCCAGATTTTGCAGGGTCAGCACGGCGGTGGTTTCAGTAGCCGAATTCGACTGCTTCACGTCAACCTTAATGGAGTTTCCGTTGTTACGCTTCACCAGGTTTGCGCAAAGGATGGTGCTGAAATTGTTTTCGCCAACAAACTCAGCCAGCTCTGCGTCCGCGCTGTCTGCCACCCAAGCCTTGGCATACAGAGTAACACCATTGGCTGGTATTTCAGATTTTCCTTTTGTTTCAAGATATGACTTGATATCAAAGTTTAGATTGGTAATAAAGGCGCCATTGTCAATTAGGAACAATTCGTCAGGATCGGAAATGGCAACCATGGGAACCACTTCGGTACCGGTGGTATACGCAGAATTATCATAGATCCCCAGATTGACTGTTTTGCCGCTGGTATTTAGCTTGTAATCACTGCTGTTGTACAACGTCACGGCAAACTCCCGCTGACCGTCCTTCTCCTTAACGGTATCAATCCTGGCGATACCCACATCAGCCACTGCCAAAGGCAGTGTACCGTTGCCGGCCATTACTATTGGTGTATGACCAAAGGTAGCTGTTCCCTGGTAGGATAAATCGGCAATTTTTTCCGGCACCTTGTAGTTTACAATCAGCGTGTGGCTTGTGCCGGGTAGAACCTTAAGATTGTCAAAGGTTTTACTTTCAATACCATCCTCTTCAGTACCATATTCTATGGTAACGCTGGAAATCAACTCTTTACCCTGATTTTGCACGGTAAAGGCGATTGGCAGGATAAAGCCCGACCTAATTTCCGTAAAGTTGAAGTCTGCCGCTGTAATTTCGACTTTATTCTGATAGGCTTCGGTGGCGGTAAACATCTTGCTTTCCGTCTTCGGCACGTTAATCTCAACTGTGTTTCCATCCTCGTCAGTGTCGATTATCGTTTCCAATTCATCTTTGGATTCAGTACCCAAAATGATTACCTTTACTTCGTCGTTGGCCGCATCAGAAACATAAGCATCAAAACTGTCTATGACTGTCTTATCCGGCATTTCGGCAACATCCACGGCCGCTGAGGTAAAGGTAAGTTTGGTTTCGTCGATTGTTTCCTGCATGAATTTAATTGCCTTTAAGGAGTCGCTGGCAGTTGAAGCATTACGTTCCGTCCATAAAATGGAGAGGTTTTTGAAATCCTGGTTCGCTTCGCTGGTGTTGACGAACTTGAAGTTGCCGCCGATATTGTTGGTGCTTGATACTGCATACAAGCTGTCAACAAAATCTTCTTTGGGATTGCCGTCATTGCTAAACGTCGCCAGACGAATATCGGATTTTTCCCCATCCGTTTTGTACCAGCCCAGGACAAATCGTTCCTCACCATCAAATTCAGCAACGGTTAGCTGTGGACTTTGGTCCGCGGTGTCATCGTTGGTCAAACGAACATTTTTTACGATTTCACCAGTATTGGTGACAACCCCATAAACAACCTCGTAGCTATTGACATCTCTTGCCTGGCTGGTATCGATGATGTAAGAAATTGTCGCCGTACCGTCTGCGGTCATAGCCGCTCCCAGGCCCACTACCCCACCAGAAACACCGTTGTAAAGGGTCTTGGTTTCGCTCCAGTTGTTTCCATTATAAATACGGTAAACAATGGTGTCTTTTCCGCTGAAATCAGTAGGATTGGCCGCATCACCGGCATAAACACTTCGCCAGGCTGCAATAGCTTGGCTACCGTTTGTGGCCACAACTGGTGCCATGTCTGGAGTGGTATTGCTGGTCAGTCTTTCGGTCGTCCATGAGCCACCCCGGTAAATACTGGCGTAAACCTCGGTGTTGTTAGTCATCATCGACATTTCCGCGGTGGTTAGCTCATCATTGGCATGTTTGTCAAGCTTATCAGTTAGCCTCACCCAGGCTGATATCGCCAGACCTTTGTTGCTGTCAAAGGACAGCTGGGAATCGCCAAAGCTTTCCGCTTCTTGGTTAATCGTGCCTTTGTCAGCATAGGTGCCCGCTTGGTTAACGGCATAGCTGGCGGTTGTGTCCCAAACATCCGGACTGTTGTTATCAGACAAATACACAAACATAGAGCCATCATCGGCAATTAGTGGGTCTGCATAAGGATAGGCGTTTGATTGCAGGGTGCTCGGCGCAAGATTGTTTGGATCAAGAGACATTATTTTTAAGCTTCCGCCTGATGTACCCCAAGCCCGAGCATAATCGTTAAGATAGTCTCGGCTCTCAAGCTGCGGTGCCTCGGAAATGACAATTGTATCTTGTCCCGTCGCTGCGGCATATAAACGGGTCGCCAGACTCATATTTTGCATCGTTAGCATATCACCAGTGGTCTCTTCCCAATACGCCTCAATTTTGTCCCAATTGCGATAGGTCCATTCCTTGCCAAATTTGACCGAGGCAAATGTTTTCTTGTAGGTAATAAACAATAATTTGGCCACAAACTTTATCCCAACCTGACCCTGTACGCTAAGCCTTGAACCGGATAAGGCTTTTTCGGTTTGGTTGTAACCGGCTGATTGATTGGCTATGGCGGTATCTAAATAGTTACGATTTAGGAACTTGTTTTCATTCTCAAGCTCCAATTGCCCAAACACACCCACTTTTAGCGCTACAATAGTGGCATCAAAGCCCAGGCCACCGAAGGCATAGATAAACGCCTTAATTCTGAGGTTGGTCCTATAGTCGGTGACACTTTCGTAGCCGGCCTGCCAATAGTAGTCAATGCCCCCAACTGAAACCGGCTCATACAGCATATGGGCATCAAATTCTAAACGCACGGCCGCACCCAAGGCAATTTCATAGGTCACCGGGATATAGCCGATAAACTGATTGCCAACATGAGAGTATTGATAGCCAATACCGGCTCTGATCCCTCCACCAATTGGCCGTATTTCCCATCTGTCCAACTCAAAATTGTAAGCTACCCGGCAGCTAAAGTACCCGCCCACTTGATAGGTGAACTGACTATCCTGGGCATCTTCTGATAAACTGTCAAGGTCGTCCATTAGGCCGCTGGCTAGCTCACGGGACCGGTTAAAGGCCGCTTTCCCAGCCCCAAGGCTATCCACCTCGTCATCATCAAGCATCAGAGAAAACTCGTCCTCTTCGGGGCCCATGTCCATTACATCTTCACCTACAGTGAGCTGCAGTATACCGTTAAACACGGTCGGGTCTGCTGTGGGGGCCAGCATTATTGAAAAGTTGTCGTTGCCAAATTGAATGCCGCTGGCAAAGTCGAGAGCCTTTTTGGCAAACTTATCTGAGGCCTCAAATGAAGCGCCGGCTTTGATGCTCTTTTTTAGCTCCGCTTGGAACCTTTCGTTAATATCGGGGCTCTGGGATACATTTTCCACTTCCAGCATATTGCGAATAGAGTAAGGGGCCAAAGTGGAATTATACAGCGTACCGTCCTCATTAAACAGCTTAACGGTCAGCTTGCCTCGGCCCTTTTTATCAAGCCAAATGTTGCTGGCATCAATTACTATTTGGTGCTCGGTCACGAGCATGGTCCCAAACGGATATCGAAAGGTCCGGTAATTCTGCCCGGATAGAGCGCCCCCCTTTTCGTTTAAGATCGAGATGGCTAAATTTGAGTTCTCAATAATCGGTGCGCCCCACCAAAGAGCCTGAGTATCAATTCTGACCTTCGGGGTTTGGGCATTTAGACCGATGTTGCCGGTGGCATTTTTAATGTTGTCAAGGCGTCCGCTTTTCTTGTAGCGGTCTAAATACTGGGCGGCGAAAAAGGGCTTATTCTTGTCCGCCGGTGCTATCGAAACAAGATTTACCACGCTTTCACCGAAGCGCAGCACATCTGCGCCAGACAAGTTCCCCGAAAACTTGCTTAATTGTGGCTGGTAATCATCATCGCCAAAGTGAAACTCGAATACATAGTCAATTTTATCGGTGGAGTCTACGCTTGCCGGGCTGGTTTCACCGGCTTGGGCCGACCAAAAGCGGGTAATATCAAACTCTTGCCGGTAAAATCCGTTGTCCGGGTTGATGGTGATGGTTGGCTTCCAGACCCCGGCATTATCAGAAATCTCACTGGTTTCGCAGTAATTGCCGTTTTTATAAACACCACCCCGAATCGTAACCTTGCCCGTGTAGGGTGTGCCGTCAGGGTTTTTGAAGTTCAAGTCCATCTGGGCCGCTTTGCGCAGCACAAAGTTGTTTATCGGATAAAGCCGACCCTTGGAGCCATCGTTTTCGCCCGATAACAGATTGGCCTGGTAAATAGTACCCAGGTAGGTACTATCACCGGCCGTGCTCTTGAGATTCACGTCGCCTTTTATACCATTGGGCTCATAAATGGCCACCGCCCCGTTGTCATCGCTGGACACGGTTT
>CAYXHK010000085.1:0-8871 GCA_964464665.1 uncultured Syntrophomonadaceae bacterium | reverse complement strand
GAATATAATTATACCTTTAGCATAATACACCGCTTTATTCTCCCTGTCAATTCATGAACAATCGGTATACATAATTCATTTCTACACAATTTAACCCTTAACCGACATTAATTTTAAAGCCCGCGGATGGTAATGAGATCAGGGATTTTGCTCCTTGCCGACATTAATTGGAAAGGGAAGTTGGCTGGCAATTATTCCCCCAGTCTTCGTTGGATAAAGTTGGTGTTAACCTCTCCCTGGATAAAGAAAGCATTGTTCAAAACGCGCAGATGGAAAGGAATTGTGGTTTTTACCCCTTCCACCACCATTTCCTGCAGGGCCCGTTTCATCCGGTTAATTGCTTCCGGACGGGTGCGGGCATAAACCATCACCTTGGCCAAGAGGGAATCGTAGTGAAAAGGAATGCTGTAACCGTTTTGCGCTACGCTATCAACCCTGACCCCCGGTCCACCGGGGGGAATAAAGGAGGTAATCACTCCGGGAGAGGGTCGAAAATCCCGTTCCGGATCTTCCGCATTGATTCGGCACTCGATCGAATGACCAGAAAAATGAATATCCTCCTGACATAATTCCAAACGTTCCCCAGAAGCCAGGCGGATTTGCTCGCGGATCAAATCCACATTCGTAATAAACTCGGTAATTCCATGTTCTACTTGGATCCGAGGATTGATTTCGATGAAATAATAATTCCCCTCAGAGTCTAATAAAAACTCCACAGTTGCCGCGCTGGTCAGCTTAACCGCTTTCCCCAGGTTTACCGCATGCGCACCCATTTCCACCCTCTTTTCCGGACTAAGCGCCAAACAAGGAGCCTCTTCAATCAATTTTTGGTGCCGGCGTTGAATGGAGCAATCTCTCTCTCCCAGATGAATGATTTGGCCGAAACTGTCGGCCAGCAGCTGGAACTCAATATGCTGCGGCGCTTCTATGTATTTTTCCAGGTAAACCTCCTTTTTGCCAAAGGTGTTTTCCGCTTCACGCTGCGCTCCTTCCACCAACTTCATTATCTCATTGGCATTATGGACGATCCTCATCCCCCGGCCGCCCCCGCCGGCCGCGGCTTTAATCATTACGGGCAGACCCAGTTTTTTGACCGCTTGAGCTACCTGCTCCTCGGATTGCAAAGGACTGTCCGCCCCGGGAATTACCGGAACCCCCACCGCTGTCGCTGCCTGCCTTGCTTCAATTTTATTGCCGGCTAAGGCTATGCCCCGAGATGAAGGACCAATAAAAGTAATCCCATGGGTGGAACACATTTTGGCAAAGTAGGCGTTCTCCGCTAAAAATCCGTATCCGGGATGGATCGCTTCCGCTCCGCTTACGGTAGCGGCACTGATTATAGCCGGGATGCTTAAATAACTTAGGGTCGGGTTGCCTGGTCCAATACACAAGGCTTCATCCGCCATCTTAACGTGCAGGGAGTCCCGGTCTGCCTGCGAATAAACGGCAACCGTCGAGATGTTGAGTTCATGACAGGCCCGAATAATCCGAACCGCTATTTCCCCGCGGTTGGCAATCAGTACTTTTCTAAACACTAAGCTGACACCTCCTTGGCCATTAGCAGAATGGTCTCACCGTACTCCACAGCTTTCCCATTGCCCACCAGAATCTCCGCTATTACCCCGGATTCCTCCGCAACCACCTCATTCATGACTTTCATCGCTTCAATAATACATAAGGTCTGGCCTGGGCTTACCTTAGTTCCTACTTCTACAAAAGGAGGATTTCCGGGACTGGCGGAGCGATATAAACGGCCGATGATCGGTGATACGACCGGGATGATTTGAGTGGTTGAAGTGATTTTATGGGTTCCCGGCTCCGCGGGGATTTTATCTGACTCTTCCGGTCCGGTCTTTACTGAATCCGGCTCTTTCTTCAGCTTTTCAGGGTCAGGTTTATCTTGGGTATCTTGGGTTGACGAAGGCAGAGTTCCCAAGGAAAGGGGCGTTTGCGCCAAGGTTGCGTTTCTTTTGATATGTACCTTTAAATCATTGGTTTCGATCGAGAATTCGGTTACCTCACTCCCCTGCAGCATAGTGATAATTTCGCGCACCTCTTTTATTTTCATCGTTCCAAGTTCCTCCTCCTCATCAGGTAAAACCTCATAGTTTAATACTTCTGCCGAAAGAGCTGCCGCATCTGCAGACGGCAGTTTTGGGGCTTCATCCTTAGTTGCTGCTTCTAAATATTCTAAAGCTGCCGCTTTTAGATATTCCAAGGTTTCTTTGGGAAACCAGGCATAGGTCAATTTGTTTTCTTCATCCAAAAGTTCAAGCAGAGCCTCTTCTTCGGCAGTTAAGCCGGCTTGTTCAGGCATGTCGGGGTGTTCTTTATCCAACGGAAAATCTGCTGCCGGTTTGGATTGCCCCAAGGTTTTTAAATCGGCCAGATCAGTAATCACCCTTGGATAATTAAGTTCTTTGCGTACATCATCCAAGTAAGCAGCGATCTCAAACAGCTGGTGGGAGTCAACTGACAGATCAAATTGTCCGTCTTTTAAACAGTAGACCAAGCTCTCTGCCGGCGGCAGGGACAAACCAAACGCCAAGGGACTGCTTACGGCGTCTAAATAATCAACCCCGCTTTCTACGGCTTTTAAATAAACAGCTAAGGCCATGGAACCATTGTAATGCGTATGCAGCTGCAGGGGCAAAGAAAACTTTGCCTTAAGGCCGGCAACCAGTTTGATTACATTTGTGGCATTCAGCAGACCAAATTCATCCTGCAGGCACAAAGAATCTATGCCTGAATCCGCTAACCTTTCCACCAACTCGGTCAGACCTTCTGGTGCTTTAATCAAATCAGAATTAATAATTACCGCGGCCTGAACCTGAGCAGACACCGCTTTGGCCGACTGAATCCAGGGAGTTAACCGGGATATAGAATTTTGGTAATCGTAAAAACGGAAAACCGAGATTCCATTAGCCGCGCAATGGCTTAAAAGATCTTGCGGGCTGGAATTAAAACCGGATCCAGGATCAGGATAACTTAGACTGCCTACGTTGAAGGTTGCCTGCAGCGGGGTGGCGGTAACTTTTCGCTGGATAATCCGGAGTCGTTCCCAGGGGTTTTCCCGCATTCCCTGCAGAGCCGAAAAAAAAGATCCATTGACTAAAACCTCCAGCGTATGATAACCGGCGGCATTAACCAGATCTAGGTAACTCTCCAAGTATGAGGCCGGCAGATTACCATTCCAAGTAGTTTGTAATCCTTCTCCCAGGGTACAATCTGAAATACCGATTAGCTTCACGTCATCTCCTCCTGACAATAATGGTCTTAAATTAAGATACGACTGATTAAAAGGAGTATGGTGGTCTCTAGTACCTTGTTAACTCTTAAACTAGAACATACTTAACTGGTTAGGCATTACATGCCCGGAATTACCAACGGCGACTTTGCCGGGAAGAACTACAGAATTAGTGTTAACAGACTACTAGTTTAACTGGGCAAGACCGCTGCCGGGTTTTTAAATATAAGTTAAGTCATTGGGTTTCTAAATCCGGATAAATCTGAAAGAAAGTGATTTATCGCCAAAAAAAGAATACAAAATACTTCCTTATTAATAACATGAAGCCGGTATCAATCATTGATACCGGCCTACCTTTCAAATTATCTATTCAGGCTTTATCAGTTCGTATTTCGCTAATATACCTAACTTTTATCCTAACCTAAGGTTACCTGGTAAAGCATAAAGCCAGCATAAAGAAATGTAATAATATATCGAATTTAAGTATATCCAATAAACAACTAAATGTAAAGAACTGATTATTATTAGCATAAACACTTGGGTTAAGGGTAAAATATTCAGTTTAGCTAAAATATGTTACCGGTCGTTTGTTTAGGTCAATTTTTAAGCAAACTTTATCTAAAGGAGTTTGTAGATGCCCAGAAACATCAAAATACAGCCCGGCAACATCGAGATTCGGTTAGGCAAGCTGGAAGTGCTAATTATTTTTCCCAGCCACAGTCCGGGATAGATCAAAAAGATATGTCCGAGGCCTACGGCCAAGGCCGTAATCGGGATATTAAACCCTAACAAAGATACGGCAAAGCCTGTGGAAAAGGAGTCCAGGGCTAAAGCAAATCCTAAGATAACCGCTTCCGAGATTGAAATATCTCCCGAGGCATCCAAGTCCGCATACTGGGGTTTGCTTAATACCTGAATAATGATGCGGCCTAGATTAATTTAAACGCACTACCGGCTGAGCAACGGTTGCCGGTTCGATAACCGGAGTTGGGGGCTTTGATTTAACCCCTTGATAGGCAACCCATGCACCTAAAAAGAAAAGTAGACATCCGCCAATTTTATGGGCTAATCCAGGACTCAAATAGGGGCTAATTAAATGACCTATTAACATCGAAGCCGTAATTGCGCCAGCGGAAATCGCGCTAAGCACTAAGATGGCCAGAAAAGGCAACCGGATCCTCTTAACCCCGTAAGCAACACCGGTACTGAATGAATCAACATTCAAGGCTAAAGCGAACACCAAGATTTTTAACCAATCCACTCTCCTACCTCCATTATCGCTGATCTTTATCAGGCTATGTCAATGGTTAACGGAGGGTGAATAGTATCCAAATAATTCTCTTAATTATCTCAAGTATCTTTATTTAAGTAGCTTAGTGGCTTATCTGGCAAGTTTTTTTAAATATAAATTTCTTTGAGCCTAAAGCCCGGCCACGAGCCTCTTGGCCCGTGCTTCCACCTGTTCCATTATTTCTTTCTCCCGCAGGGTTAAAATCTGACCCGCCTGCATTAAAATTTTACCGTCTGCGATCACGGTATGCACATCCGAGGCCAGGGCAGCGTAAACCAAGTGGGCGGCCAGGTCGTGTCGGGGACAAAGGTGCGGTTTGTTTAAATCAACCAGAATGACATCCGCTTTATAACCCGGTTTAAGCTGTCCGATCTCCTGATCCAAACCGAGACAGCGGGCGCCACCGGCGGTAGCCATCTCTAAAACTTGATAAGCGGGCAGGACCGTGGGATCTTGGGTAAAAACCTTGTGCAAAAGAGCAGCGCTGCGCATTTCCTGGAACAGATCCAGATTATTATTGCTGGCCGCACCATCAGTGCCCAGGCCGACGGTTACGCCTCTAAGAAGCATTTGAGGTACAGGTGCCACCCCGCTGGCTAACTTCATGTTGCTTTCTGGATTATGGGCCACCCCTACCGCGTGTCGCGCTAAAATCTCCAGGTCCTCCGATGTAACGTGCACGCAGTGGGCCGCTAGAACCGGGCGTTGAAAAGCCCCTAAATTCTCCATCCATTGAATCGGATTTAGACCAGTAGCATCAACCAGATCCTGCACTTCCCCAGCAGTTTCAGCCAGGTGCATATGCAGCCCTACCCCTAATTGATCCGAGGCCGCTACCACTTTTTTAAGGTATTCGGCCGGACAGGTGTACGGAGCATGGGGACCTAAGCGGGTAGTGATCCGGCCTTGCGCTTGACCCTGCCAATTTTTAGCAAAGGCCACCCCTTGCTCTAGCGACTCCAGTCCGCTCGGAGTCACTCCGACCAGACCGCGGGCGAGGCAGGCCCGCATCCCGGATATTTCCACTGTTTTGGCCACTTCATCCATAAAGAAATACATATCCGCAAAACAAGTCGTACCAAAGCGGAGCATTTCCAGATTAGCCAGCATGGTTCCCCAAAACACATCCTCCGGCTCAAGCCGCGCTTCAGCCGGAAAAATCTTTTCCTCCAACCAGGGCATTAAGGGCATGTCGTCAGCGTAACCCCGAAACAAGGTCATGGCCGCATGGGTATGGGTGTTTATAAGCCCTGGCAGGGCGACCTTGCCGCTCCCCTCAATCACCGTAAAATCCGCCGGCACTTCGGCGGAAAGCTGACCGTTATTATTTAACTCTTCCATCGAGCCGATAGCTTTTATCAGATTTTGCTCAATGCGTATGTAACCCTCGGCAATATAATCCTTGGGACCGGTCATGGGTAAAACCGCGCAATTCTTAATCAATATCCGCATTAATCTTCCCCCTCTTTGCTCGCCTGAATGACCATTATTTTTGCCCGTAGTGGTTAAGATGCCGCTTACGCAGTTCTAGCACCTGCGCCGGATTTAAACAGTTTGGTTCGCCTAAACCCCGCGATAAAATATAGACCTGAGCGCCTTTCTCAACCAGTTGGCAGATCAAGAAGGCCTCCTCCAGGGTCTCGCCGGTCCCGATCAGCCCGTGATTGGCTAAAAGCACGGCTTTGCCCGAGCCCAGGGCTTTCACAGTATTTTCGGCTAACTCCTCGGTTCCGGAGGGCGCATACTGATTAAGGGGCACAGTCCCGCCCAGTTTCTGCGCCAACTCGTCCAGCACGGGCGGCAGAGGCTGACCGGCCACCGCCAAGACTGAGGCGTAAAGGCTGTGGGTATGCACGATGGCCCGAATATCCGAGCGCTGCCGGTAAATGGCTAAATGCATGGATAACTCGGTTGTCGGCCGACGCTGTCCTTGGATGATCCGCCCAGCCAGATCGGTCAAAACCAAATCCGGTTCTTGCATCTTATAATAATCCATCCCGCTGGGGGTTAACAAAACCCGTTCAGCATATAAGTCAGTTCCCAGACTCGGAGCCAGTTTGGCCCCGTGACCATGACTATCACCAGTATCCCCGGCGGATAAGCGAGCGCTGACGTTTCCCCAAGCCGCTACCACCAGACCTTTTTGCGCGATCTCCTGAGCCACCCGGATAATATCTCCGGAAACCTCTTTTATCGTCTGGAGCAACTCCGGTTGCCGCATAAGCGCATCGTCAATCAGGTCGTTTCGCCTCCTTGAGCGCCGGCTAAGGCGGGCAGACTTTGTTTAAAAGGAAAACGGGCAATTCCCCGATCCGTGATAATAGCCGTAATTAACCGCCCGGGCGTAACATCAAACGCCGGATTGTAGACCGGCACCCGCGCCGGTGCGATCGGCTGACCACAGATCTCCCGGACTTCGGCTGGCTCTCTTTCTTCAATCGGTATCGCTTGTCCGCTGCTTAAGGATAAATCAACGGTAGACCACGGTGCTGCCACATAAAAAGGCAGACCATGAGCCTTCGCCAGGACTGCTAAACTATACGACCCGATTTTATTGGCAGTATCTCCGTTGGCCGCGATCCGGTCAGCGCCGATCACCACCAGATCGACTTTGCCTTGCTGCATCAAAAAGCCAGCCATACTGTCAGTAATCAATGTGGCCGCAATCCCCTCCTCCAGCAGTTCCCAAGCCGTAAGCCGGGCTCCCTGCAGCAGAGGCCTGGTTTCATCCACCCAGACGGAGAGGTTCCGACCGCCGGCGTGAGCCGCCCGGATGATTCCGAGGGCAGTACCATAACCCGCAGTCGCCAAGGCTCCGGCGTTACAGTGCGTAAGAATTCTCGCCCCGTCCGGAATCAGGGCGCAGCCGTTTTGGCCAATTTGCTGATTCATCAAAATATCTTCCTGATAGATTGCTGCTGCTTCCTCTTCCAAAACCTGGACCAATTCAGCGGGCGTATGGGCAGAGGTCTCTTTAAGCTTGCGCAGCATGCGTTCGATCGCCCAAAACAGATTCACCGCGGTCGGCCGGGTGCCACTTAAAACCTGCGCGGCCCCGGCTAAATACTCGCGAAGCCTTTCCATTTCGACCGAAACATTCAACCCACCCGGTTTATAGTTCTGGGCCGCGAGCACCATCCCAAAAGCGGCAGCCGTACCAATGGCCGGGGCACCCCGCACCTGCATGCGGCGAATCGCTTCCGCCACGGCCGGAAAATCCCGGCAATCTATGTATTCGGTTAGCCGGGGGAGCTTAGTCTGGTCCAGCAGTCTTAAGTAATCCCCCTGCCAATCAACAGCCTTAATCACCCTTCTTCTCCGTTTCTAACGCTTATGATCGACCCGCAATGGGCGCTTCTTTTAATATTGCCGCGCATTCGCTGCAGCGCTGCGGCTGCATCATGGTTATGCTGCCCATGATCAACTTGCGCAAGTTTGCCATGTTTTTCGCCATCACTTCAACTACTTCACTATGAGTCAGCTGGGTCGGCGAAATCCCGGCCGCATAATTCGTAACCATCCCTACAGTGGCGTAGCAAATCCCCAATTCCCGGGCTAAGACCACTTCCGGCACGCTGGTCATGCCCACCACATCTCCCCTGAGCAACCGATACATCCGAATCTCGGCCGCGGTTTCAAAACGGGGCCCTTCGGTACAGATGTAAGTTCCGTTAAAATGCACGTTCATGGCTAGATCCTTGGCATTGCGAAACAGAACCTGGCGCAGTTCCCGGCAATAAGGGTTAGTAACGTCAACGTGAAAAACGCCGGCTTCGCCCCCCTCATAAAAGGACTGTTCCCGGCCCCGCGTAAAGTCTAAAAACTGGTCGACCATCACCAGGTCGGTCGGTTTCATATCTGAATTCAAAGAGCCCACCGCAGCCGTAGCAATAACCCGTTCCACCCCTAATTCTCGCAGACTCCAAATATTTGCCCTATAGTTGATCTTATGCGGAGGCACCGAGTGTTTTTCCCCGTGCCGCGGGACAAAGACCACCTCTCGGTCTTCATACTTACCAATCAACGCGCGAACCTTCCCAAAAGGAGTCGCCACGATTTCTTCCTTAATATCAGTTAGAATCCCCGGGTCATATACCCCGGTTCCGCCAATAATTGCAATTCGGGCAGCCATATACTCTCCTCTTTCCTCTCATCATTCTCATTATCCTGGTTAAGCAAACAGAGCTTCAATAAATTCTTCGGCCGAGAAATCCCGCAGATCCTCCATTTGTTCACCAATCCCAATCAGCTTAACCGGGATTTTTAATTCATCACCAATCGCAATCACGATCCCGCCTTTGGCCGTGCCATCCAGCTTAGTGAGCACAATCCC
>CAYXHK010000084.1:4745-8898 GCA_964464665.1 uncultured Syntrophomonadaceae bacterium | reverse complement strand
AATCGGATTCCACAATTGCTTAATTTAATAAAAGCAAAGAAAATCGACATGAATTTCCTGATTACTCATCGGGCGCCCCTCAACGAGATCCTTAAAGGATATGACGTCTTCGGCAATAAAAAAGACGATTGTCTGAAGTGGGTAATCACTCCCTTTGAAAGATAAATAAACAAGAATACAAAGATCTGCGGATAGCTGTGACTATAGTTCTGCGGATGAAAGGCTGTCCCTGCACTCCAGTAACGGGGTGTTCCAAATACTTGACCAGGATTCAGCTTTGGATGGTCGATTCCCCTCGGCACTCAGTAACGGGTTGTTCAAAATACGGAACAACCCGTTTTCTAATCATTGGAACAAGCAGCAAAAGATTTTAGTCTCGTTTTAGCTGATCATTTTGCCTTATCCGACTGTCACTGCAACCTAACGCCGGGTAAATTTTCGAAACGCATAATACGAATATAGAATGGGAGCAACGGCCATGACTAAGATCAACCCAAAGTACAGATACGCGCTCCACACGGTATTTATTGGGGCCAGGGCTAATTCCAGAAAGCCCGCCCCTACCCATAACCGGCCGCCCACACGGTGCGTTTTTTCCCACACCTTCTCGTTAGCCAAGGTCCAAGGGGTTTTAATCCCCACAAAATAGTTTGGCCGCATCTGGCCCATATAGTTGCCAATAATTATAAACAGAATCGCCACAACCGCTTTTACAAGCATCCCGATATTAACGGCTATCCCCATCGCGCTCATGATGGAGGCTGCGTACAAGACACAGAGAATTAAAACCGTTGCCCAGCGCAAATATCGGTAAGCTCCGGCAAAGCGCACATAGTTATCGCGGCGCGGGTCAATTAAAGGCATAAACACCATCATTAAGTAAATGCCTATGATTACCAAGGGAAGCATGAACGCCCCAAAGGCCCGGGAGCCATAATTGTCGACTTCACCCTCAATATTCCAGTGTATCGGCACTTGATCCGGCAAATGAGGATAAATAACAATTCCCGCGATGAGGGTTCCGATAAGCAGAATCCAGATCGGCCATTCCCGCTTTAAAGTGTCCCAATTAACCTGGTAACCTTCCTGGTTCGATTTCTTCTTATCCCTCATCCTTAATTCCTCCTTTGTTAAGGTTTTCCTTACTTTCCTTGTCGAGGTCTCCCTTGCCTTTTACCTCCGGTTTCCACACTTCAAAAATCCAGCCCAAGACTTCCTGAAAGACAGTGGTATTCAAAGAATAGAAAATGTGCTGTCCTTTGCGAACATCCTGCACCAGTTCGGCCTGCTTCAAGACATTCAAATGATGCGATATGCTCGGCTTAGTTAGATCAAAACAAGCGGCGATTTCGCCGGCCGTAAGGTCCCCCTGCTGCAGTCGCCGCAGGATTTCCCGCCGGGTGTCGTCAGAAAAGGCTTTAAACACAAGATTGAGCGACATATCCATCACCTCTTTATTATAAATTCAAAGCTGGGAAATAATCTAGGTGCGAATCGCGGACGCACCAGATTAAGATTTTTAAACCGAGATCACGGGGTTAACTATTAAAACACGGGTTAATTGTTGAAACACGGGGTTGATCATTAGGTATTTAGATATTTAGATATTTAGACAGTCTTCTAAATATCTAAATAAATTATACCCCCGTCCAATAGTCTTGGCAAGGGGTCATCCAAAAAATTTTACCCGGTTTAAGTTTTAAATTTTTAAGTTTAAGCGGGACCGGATTGCTGCTATTGAGTTTTTCTTTGGTAGTTTTTTTACTCATTTTTCGCTGGGGATGACTTATCCCTGATGGTTTAACTCCGGTTCCGTTTTAATCCTCGTTTTTAATCCCCGGCTTAATCCCCGTTTTAATCTCTAGCCTTAATCCTCGGTTTTTACCCACTCTAAAATAACTCTTCCCTCCGCGTTTAACTTGAGTCGGCCGTTAAATTTTTCACCCTGCCAGTTTACAAATCCTTTGATCACCAAGCTTTCGCCTTTAGCGATTATCCGCTTGGCCTGGGCTAAGGTGATCTGTTTACCGGCCTGCTCTTTCCAAATCACAAACTTACAGCCGTCCTGATACCCCAAACAACCATAACTTTTCGGCAAATCCCGAATCGGCTGGCCGCAAAGCGGGCAGTTGCCCACGGCAGCTTCCCCGGGACGCAGGGTGATCCGGCGTTTCGCCTGGAGCGCCTCCTGCACCAAACGCTGCGTAAAAACCTCGATTTGCTGCATGAACTCCCAGGCTTCTCTTTTGCCCGCTTCAATCTCCCGCAGCTGATTTTCCAGCTTTACCGTCAAATCCGGGACTTTGAGTTCCGGTACGTTGAGCACTTCTAACAGGGTCATTCCCTTAGGGGTGGGGATCAGGTTTTTCCCCTGCACCGCCACGTAACCCACTTTTTTTAAGCGTTCCAGAATGGCCGCCCGCGTTGCCGGGGTTCCCAGGCCCACATCTCCGCTGGGCAGTTCCGGGTCTTCCACCCGGCGGCCCGCGTTCTTCATCGCCGAAAGCAGGGCGGATTCAGTATAGCGTCGGGGCGGACGGGTCTTTTCCTTACGTAGTTCAGCCTGCTTGATGAGGCCGGTTTCGCCTACCTTTAATAATGGAATCTGGAGGTTATCCGCCTCCTCATCCGTGGCCTCCGAATCCGCGGAGCTTGCGGTGCCGGCAGTGCCTGCGGCTCCCTTGGTGCCCGTTGCGGTCACCGCGCCTGACGCATCCGCTCCCTTAGTTTTCGCGTTGCGGGTACTGCGGGACTTGACCCCGGCCGCGGTCCCGGCCTCAGCAGCGGCTCCCTGACCCGACTTGGTCTTGCAGAACAGGGGCAGCGCCCTCCACCCGGCTTCCTCCATTTGCCTTGATTTAGCGGTAAATAAAGACCCGGCGCAATCCACGGTCAAAGACCGTTCCGCCCATCGGCAAGGCGGCAAAAACAATGCCAGAAAACTGCTGGCTATGAGCCGATATAGCTGGCCCTCATCCCCGGCCAATCCGTCCGGCGCGGTAATCTCGGTTGGCAATATAGCGTGATGGTCAGTTACTTTTTGTTCATCCACAATCGGGCGCTGCGCCGCCGGGGGCGGATTAAACTGAGGAAAACCGGGCAAGCTGCTGACCACGGGTTTAAAGTTTAATTCCTTAGCCTGGGCAATCGCCCGCAGCCGGGCACCAAAGGTTTTAACCAGGTCCGGGGTAACGTAACGGCTGGAGGTTCGCGGGTAGGTAATCAGTTTTCGCTTTTCATACAGGTTTTGCGCCACTTCCAGGGTATGGGCCGCGGTCCAGCCCCAACGTTCATTGCTTTCCTGCTGCAGGGCGGTTAAATCAAACGGCAGCGCCGGAGGCTGCAGCGTCTCTTTATCTTCAAACTGGACGACTGTGGCCGGGCTTCCCTCGACCTGAGCCGCCAAACGCTTGGCTTCGGATTCACTTAAAATCTTCCCTTCCTGGCCGCCCGCATACTTGACTGGCACCGGACCGTAAGGGCTGTCAAAAACAGCCCGCAGCAGCCAATAAGCCTGCGCCTTGAACTGCTGAATCTCCTTCTCTCTTTCCACCAAAAACGCCAGGGTAGGGGTCTGGACTCGCCCGACGCTGTACAGAGAACCTTGGATCAGCGTATAAGCCCGGGTCGCGTTTATCCCAACCAGCCAATCCGCCTGACTGCGGCAGCGTCCGGCAAAAAACAGACAATCGAAGTCACCCCCGGGCTGAAGTTTTTGAAAACCCTGCTTGATCGACTCCGGGGTAAGACTGGAAATCCACAGCCTTTGCATCGGTTTTTCACAACCCGCTGCCTCACAAAGATAGCGAAAAATTAACTCGCCTTCGCGGCCGGCATCACAGGCGTTAATCAGTTCATCCGCCTGGGTCATCAATTCGGACAGGACCGCAAACTGCTCCTTGCCGGCCTCGGCTACCCGCAGTTTAAACTGCGGCAAAAGCGGAAGCTCTTCCGGCCGCCATTTTCCCCCCTCGAATTCCGGGGCGGACAGTTCGACTAAGTGGCCGTATGACCAGGCCAGCAGCTGATTTTCTGATTCAAAATAACCTTGTTTTGTAGAAAATCCCCCTAAGCACCGGGCAATATCCCGGGCTACAGAGGGTTTTTCAGTGATGATTAATGATTTAGCCAAGCGAATCTGGCCCTCCAAACT
>CAYXHK010000084.1:0-4645 GCA_964464665.1 uncultured Syntrophomonadaceae bacterium | reverse complement strand
TAAGCGTCCACATAACCGGCTGCCCCCCGCCGCGGTAGATTTTAACCTGAGCGCCGGGGATTTGGGCACCGATTTCTCTCGTTTGCCGATTAAGCCGAAAAATATCGCCACTACAGGCTGTTAAGAGGGTCGGGCATTTTATTTCCCCGAGCCGACCCTGGTACAGGTCGGTTTTTTCCTGGGCTAACTGCTTAAGCAACTCGTGACGGGCTTTGATTAAGGAAGCGGCATAATCCAAGCCGTGCGTTTCTTCCAGGAGCCGCTGCCAAGCCTCCTCCAGAGCATTATCCGGGTCAGCGTCAGCCTCTAACATATCTTCGGTAATCTGATAGCCCGGGCTGTCCGCCACCACCGCCACTACCCTTTCCGGATAGCGGATGGCCAGATTAAGCGCCGCGACCGCGCCCTCACAAACGCCAATCACCACGACCTGATCAATCTTTAAATGATCCAGCAATGCAATGATATCCTCCGGGGTCCGCCAGAAATAATCGGCCAGCAAATCAGTTGCCCGGGTGGATTCCCCAAAACCATGCTGGTCAAAGGCCAACGCCTTAAAGCGTAATTCCGCCAGCCAATCGCCCAGTTCCCAGGTTGCCGCATGATTCATAAACCTTCTGCAACCGAGGATTCCATGAACCAAGAGAATCGGGAACCCCCGGCCAAACGTTTCGTAATAAAGCTTATAACCGCTGCGTTCGACATATCCCTGCTGACTATGCATATCTCTCCTCACCTCACAAAACCGGTCTCACGCACAACGTTTAGGCCAGTTTCTCCTCCTGTAAAAACTTCATCAAAATCTTAGCCGCATTTACTGTAATCTCCATACAACTCATACGCTGATCTTTGGTGCCGAAAGGATAAGGATTAAGCACCCGGCAGCAAGTCGCTCCCATTTCCGCTTCAAAATTATCGTGCACTTTGCCGGATAATTCGTAGATGCCGGCCAGTTTTTCCTGAGTGCTCTCCCGACCTTTTAAAAAGCCGATGACCGCTACGGACCCGCTGAGTGAGCCGCACATACACCCGGACTTACCGACGCCTCCGCCATAAGCGGAAAACATCCGGACCGCGTCCGGGCTGATATCTAACCCCAAGACCTGTTTAAACCCAAGGATTACGGACTCGGCGCAGTTATAACCGGATTTATAAAGGCTGGTGACTACTGTTTCGATTTCAGAAACCAGATCCCGTTTCGGCTTATCCTGACCCTCAGTCAATGTCTTCCCTCCGTCTCATCCAAAGTATCCCATCATTTCATTCACTTATCATTTATATCACTTGTCACTTATTATTTTTCTCTAAAACTCCGCCGATTTCCTGCTTCCCCTGTAAAAATAGACAACCCGACGGTTTTAAACCGATCCGGGTTGTCTGTTAATTTGTCGCTTATTAATGTTATTGGATTAAGAGAACATGTTAAGAAACCGGCTTTCAATACTCCGCGATAAAAACGGAAATTAACAAAAATTAACGGGAATTAATAAGTTTCTACGAAAAGTTCGAAATGGGCTTGGGGATGGATGCAGGCTGGGCAGATTTCCGGCGCTTCAGCCCCTTCATGAACGTACCCGCAGTTCCCGCATTTCCATTGAACAGCCGTATCCTTTTTAAATACCTTGCCATTTTGGATATTGTCCGCCAGCTTATTGTATCTGGTTTCATGGCGTTTTTCCGCTATGGCGACCATCCGGAAAGTTTCCGCAATCTCTTTAAAACCTTCTTCATCAGCCACTTGGGCAAAAGCCGGATAAAGATCGGCCCACTCCTCGTTTTCGCCGGCTGCCGCTGCCTTTAGATTATCGAGAGTATTTCCCTGGGCAATCGGAAAATCGGCGGTGATTTCCAGCATTGCCGGCATTTCACCCTCATAACCGGCCAATAAGAATTTATAAAACCGTTTAGCGTGTTCCTTTTCATTATCCGCGGTTTCAATAAAGATGTTTCTGATCTGTTTATAACCTTCTTTATCAGCTACGGACGCATAATAGGTGTAACGATTGCGGGCTTGGGACTCCCCGGCAAAAGCCTTTAAAAGATTCACCGCAGTTTTGGTTCCTTTTAAACTAGGCATTCCCAACAACCTCCCTTTTTTAGTTTCTAAATTACTATATATTCATTTTAATTTGTATTCGTATTATATCGAAAACCTTCAATTACGTCAATAAAAAGAGTGCTGACCCAGCCTTCGGCCTTAACTGCCAGTTTCGGCCGCCAGCCTTTTTATTTGACCATTCCTTTTATTTGACCAGCGGGATGAATCGTAGCTCTATCGGAGTATACAGAAAGAAATCCAAATCTATCGTTCATTTTATTTGGTGGCCGATTATAACAGGTTCAGGCAAATAAATCATAAAGGTTATGATTATTTTTATTCAAACTAGTTTCTTTTACCGTAAACTCCGAGTCCTTTCTTACACAAATCGCAAGTTGGCATCCTTCTTTTTCCATTAATTTTAGGGAACAGCCCTCTTTTTCCAACATCTCTTCAGATGAGAAATCAAATGAGAAATCAATCTCCTTCAAATCAAGCGTTATCCCTTTCCCCAAATATTTTGTATAGGCTTCTTTTAAGACCCAAAGCCGGTTGATTGTGCCTGAGCAATTTACACTATCTCTCCTAATTGCTTCCAGCTCTTTTTTTGAACAGATCAGTTTTGCCAATTCCTCGTCATATTCAAAAGGATCCTGAATATCAATCCCTACCTCATCATCACCGATAATGCAGGCAACCGCATTTTGACAATGGCTCAGATTAAAATAAATACTCCGATGATCTTTCAGATATGGTTTTCCATTTTCATTAATAATAAATTCCAAAAGTCCGTCTATTCCCTTTTCCTTTTTTAAGGCATAAGCCAAAAGTCCATACGCCGCCATTGACCTTACTTTATCGTCAGGAAAGCGGTAAAACTCAATTTTTCTTCTTCTCTCATCCGTTAGAAAACGAGCATTCTTATCCAGGAACGCATACTTTTCTTGTTCCCGGGCTTCTGCCAGAAACTCTTTCAAATTCGCGCTATATACTTTATTCACCGGTCTGAAATTCCTTGATGTATGTTCTCATTTTATGGCCTCTTGCCGCCCTCAATGGCTCTTCATTCATAATTTCAAATTTGACATTTTCCAGGCTATGCGTTTTAAACACAGATTTGATTTTATCCGTAATCTGTCGGTTTACTTCTTCAGGATCGGCATTGTCCAGGTAAAGCACCCTCATTGCCAGTTCCTCCAATGATCTCTGCCCGAACTGATATATAGCGATGCCTTTAATATCCACAATCTCATTAAAGAAAACAATGGGCGAAAGCCTTATCCTTCCCTTGTTTCCCATGAATTCCGGCATATCATCCGTTCTCCCCAGAACATCCATATAAGGGAGCGGAGAACCGCAGGCGCATTTTTCGTCATGCATCATGACACAATCGTCCACATAATACCGGATTATGGGTTGAACCTTATTCATCAGATTCGTCACCAAAACCCCTTCCGAAATCGTTCCGGGAGCCGCCGGATTTCCATTTTTGTCGATCGGTTCTACAATGATCCAATCAGCATTGACATGCATTCTTCCATGCGAACAGAGCAGAGCGATCTCTCCTCCCTCCGTACTGCAAAAAACATTTCCAACCGGGCATTGAAATCTTTCCGTTATTCTCAGCCACGCTGGTTCCGTCAGTTGTTCGGCCGAGCACAGAATCGCCTTGGGGGCTATTTTCAATCTTCCCGCCAGTTGTTCGAAAGATAGGACATCCAGAACAGAAGGATATCCGGTAACGACTTCCGGCTGGAATTCATTCAGCTTTTCCACCATTTTTGCCAAAGGCTCAACAATAGAAATGGCTTCCATTACCTGTTTATAGCCCTCTTCCGCCAGCGCCTTTTTCGTTCTCTCAAATGATGTATAGGCCGCATGGTAGCCCCCTATGGCAATGATACTGGCATATTTTGTTCCTTTTTTACTCAGTTCCGGTATATCTTTAAACAGATCCCCATGATAAAACCGCACCTGCATCATGGCGCTGTTTATGACCAGATGGTTATTGTCCCTCATCATTCTCAAGGGAACGCCGGTAGTCCCGGAGGTCGTGGATACACTGTATTTCCCCATAAAGGGTTGTTCCAGATTATCAATGCTGCTCAGATAAGCTGTCAGTTCTTCTTCGGAAAAATCCGAATCTGTGATCCAATCTTGCATTCTGGCCGTTAATTCTTTTTTTCTGACAATGGGCAGGTCCGTTAAACCGGGATTTTCCGGGAGGCCTTCGTACCGCTCCCTATAAAACCGGGAATGTTCCCTGGCATAGCGAATCATCTCCGCCAATCTCTGCTCTCTGATTTTTAAAATATCCCCGTAAGTCATCCGGTTGGCTTCTTCTATCAAAGCAACTGCTTCTTCCTGGCGTATATCCTGCATCCTTAAATCCGCCTTCCCTTTACCAATTTTCGCTATACTCTATTATGTTTGAGGTGTCAAAAGGTTAAATATTAATCAGCGTCTTTATCATAAAAATACAATTTAACGGCATCTAGGCTGGCATAGTGGAGAACGTCGGCTAAAATATATGCTGTATTGATGCGCCAAACCCATTTAGTATTAATAGTTGAGCAGTGTTCTAGCGAAAAGCGTCTTTTGACACTC
>CAYXHK010000083.1:0-8990 GCA_964464665.1 uncultured Syntrophomonadaceae bacterium | reverse complement strand
TTGACAGAAAATTCTTTAGAGTGATAAGCTGTAGTGAAACCTCATAATAATCCCAGTCGGAATATTTTAAGAGCTCTTCCTTTGATGGCGTATATCTCGGCTTGCCTTTTCTCTCCTCAACAAGCCAGTTTACTGCCACAAAGTTGTCATCCTCAAAGTCAGCGTTAACAATGTATTCGTCCCAAAAGCAATAACCTGCTTCTGCGTGTATATAATTCAGCAATAGGGGGAATATTTCATCAATGCTGGTTTTTCGCTCGTTTTGGCTGTTAAACAGCTCAACAAAATCATCCTGACTGATGACACCGTAAAGCGAAACGGCAGCAATGGCATAATTATTAAGCAGGTCACGAAAAAGCTTATCCTCCGAGAAATTGGTTTTAGCTATTTCCCTATATGCGGCCTTGATCTCGTCTGATACAACGAAAAACAGTTCATCTTGGTGATAGAAACTCTGGAGAAGTCCCATGCTTTGGGGTATATAATAGGAATCGATAAATACGTTATCGGTCTGTAGATATTTTTGTGCAGCGACCCTCTGAAAGAATTCCCATTCAACTTCATGAAGGGTATAGAAACAGTCGCGGAGGATATCAGGGTGCTGCATTTTTGTGACGATGGCGGGAATTAGTTCCGGCTTCCGGGATTTACTGTAGTTTTTAATTTGCAAAGTTTTTGCTAGACTACGAAGATCGGTCACATTTTTAAGCGTCAGTATTTCCGCAAGAGAGTAGACCGGTTCAATATGGACGGCGCTTTCTATGTTAATCTTTTTTGCTGTATCAAGAACTAATCTTTCCAGGCCATCGTAACTTATTTGTTGTGACATCATGTCCCTCCGTCCCCCTGCTTCCCTATGGGAGCATTTTGGCAATATTAATTTGGCAATTAAGTTCTTTGTTAGGCACAAGATTCCTAACCATTATAGACCTTAACCTATAAGTTATAAGCATAATAATATTCTGACTTTCAATTATCAAATACTGATATTTATATTTGACGAAGGTTGTTCATAATAGTGAACAGCGCCGCCGGGAGGGGTTACTATTATCGTTTGGTTATCAATTATTTCAACGTCGCCGAATTGAGCGTCGATTGCGGTTTTCTTTTGAAATTTTTTATTCCTGTCTATTTGAGCGACAACCAACTTCCTTGACTCCCTTTTTATATCATCAGTATAAAACACAAGAGTCTGTTCGTCATCAGAGACAGCGAGTCTATCAAGAATTAATTCTCCCGGTTGAGCTTCAAAATAAATCTGCCCTTCATTATCTATGATTTTACTAAGCGTCTGCCCGGAATTATGGGGTGAGGCATTTTTGGTGATGAAAACCGGCTCACGGGTCTGATGGCAAATCTCCGATATTTCGTTGGCATTATTCCTCAAATCCGAGATAGGCCGTATATTTGGCATTTCAAAACCTCCTCGCCATATTTACAGCAATATTATATCGGGATTATGAGCATCCATCAATTTATCTGTTCAGATTCATTCTAAATATAAAGGATACAGCGCACCTTTCCGTCGAACCGTCTCCTTGCTTCCCGTGCTTCCTTCCTTGATTCCACGCTTCCGCTAATCGGAGTTGCTCTTTAATTCAATGATAATCCGGCCATTGTCATATTGAATAAAAGGATTAAACCGCACCGCAACTGTTTCGGTTTTATCTCTCACCAACGCGCCAGTGCGGAATACCGAAAGCAGAAGTCCAATAAGGAACATGTTGGTAACCAGAGCCATTTTTCCGTAAGAGATAAGGGGCAACGACAGCGGGGCAAACAGCATAAAACCTAGATTTGAAGCAATATATACGATAAATTGCACGCTGAAGGTTGCCACAATCGCGGTGGAAGTTAAAAACCCGAGCACACTTTTCTGCTTCTGGCAAAGCCTAGCCGCGCGAATAATAAAAGCGGCGAATAGTGCAATAATGCCTAAAAGCGCTATCCATCCAAAGCGGTAAATCAAATAGGTCAATAAAAAATCAGTGTTTATTGCCGGTAAAATGCGAACGGCTAAAATATTAGAGGCCTCCACGGAAATCCCATAATAATTCATGGGCATGCCGCTGCCGATCAACTGTGCATGGGACAAGATATGTTGTACGGTAGTTCCTATATATCCCATCCCTTGTGGGTCAAGGGATGGATTTAATGCGCATCGCAGTCTCTCTGCTCTATATCCTGTACCCATCATAAGCATGAAAAAAGACGCTGACAAAACGGCGGCAGCCGCGATATACAAGATTAACATGGCCGAGCGTTTTCTCACATTAAACCAGCCTTTTAAAACAGCGGCGGTCAGAATAATCAGGCAGGAGACGCAGAGCAAAAAAAGAACGGTTAAACTGGGTACCAGCATGGACAGGAAAGCGGGAATAACAAAAGCCGCTCCGCATAAAATAAGGCCGCCATAGCCTTTATTTCTCATGCTGTAAACCAATCCGGCAAAGGCGGTCGGAAACAGCAGCAGCGGGTAAATCGCATAAAATGCTCTGCCAAGTACTGTCCCGTTAAAGAAACAACAATAAAGGGTTATCACACAGAGTGTGAAAAATACAGTCTTAGGGTATTTCCCAACGATGGTGAAATCGGCGAAATAGGCGGCGAGCATCACGATGATGGCAATGCCGGACCATACGATCTGTTGCTGAAACCTCCATGCTCCGTCAAAAGTGGAATCCATAAAAAACTGAATCGCAAATCCTAAAAGAAGCATAGCGCCGGTCAGGGTAAGCAGCGTCCAATCCGGTTTCGGCCGGTGCGCGTGGTCAAGCTGCTCTCCTACAATAACCGGGTCTCCCATTTCCGTGATGGCCTTATCAATTGCCGTTGCCTCATCCAGTCCCTCTTTTAGCAAGGCATCCTTTTGGTCAGTCAGGTGGTTGTTAATTTCCTCTAAAACAATAGGTTGCGCTCTTTTCCACCGTATCTGCTGGCGGACAGCTTCTAAAAACTCGGTAATCTTATCAGACGGTTGCAAAAGTTGCACCCCCCAGGACATCATTTACCGCGGAGGCATAGACCCTCCATTCCTCTTTTTTCTCATGCAGATAATTGCGGCCCTTTTTAGTGAGGCTGTAGTATTTTCGCACCCTTGCATTGTCGGCAGTCTTCTCGTAAGAAGTGACCAGTTCTTTTTGTTCTAATGTGTGGAGCAGCGGATATAATGTCCCGGCTTTTAACTCAAATACATTTTTCGATTTCCGGTTAAGCTCTTCAATCATCTGATAACCATACATGTCCGCTTCTTCAAGCAGTTTTAATATAAGCATGGTTGTGCTTCCCGTCAGCAAGCTTTTATCAATTGACATATCTACACCTCCATATCCCATATATAGATTATCTATACACTATGATATATAGGTGGCCTATATATGTCAAGGGGGAAAAACGAACTTCGCGGTAGGGTATCTCAGACAAAAACCACCTTCAGTGTCTTAAGATGGTGAAGGTGGTTTTGTCTACAGACTAATGCGGCTAGCCCATAACCAAGGGCTAGCCGCCTATTTTAGTACAGCTGCTTTTTTAGTGCAGCTACATTGAAGGAAGCAAGATAACCGTCCCTTTGCTTCCATGCGACTGCTTTATTCCTGGACCGCTTCAGATTGAGTTCCTTCTTCTGATACAGGTTCTTCAGTTTGAGGTTTTTCTTAAGATTCTGCGGGTAGAGGCGCAAGTTCAGGCTTAACATCTTGGGCTGCAGCAGCTGCAGCCATCTGCTCTGCCATTACTTCTTCAAAACTCCGGGCATCCTTAACGTCTGGGGTGCTAAACTCCACACCGTAATCCATCATAGTGTAAACTGCATCCATATCCATAGCCATATCCATGGAACCGCTGGGGCTTCCTTCGGTAGCCGGCAGATCCATCTTAAATTTCATGGTGCCCGTCAAATCCATATAGTCATTATAAAGCGTTTCTTTATCAATCCAGACGGAATAGTAAAAGTCGAGCTCCACATTTTCCAACAACTTTTGGAGATCCATATCCTCTCCTATTGCCGACAACTGCCCGGTAATTTGATTAAAATAGTCACTCTTAAAAATGTCATTGCCCATAGCGCTATTTAGAACCCAATACTTGCGACCTTCTTTTTCCTGATCGTTAGCGAAGGTTAAAGTCATACCCATGTCTTTCATTTGCTGCATAACCGAGGCCGGATCCTGAGTCATCGACTGCTTCATTAATTCCTGATAGTCCAGCCCTTCCATCTCCATTTTGACCCAGCCAATTTCAGGCATAGTCATAAAAATGCCATCTTGGTTCATCAACATTTCCGTTTCAACAGTCATGGGTTCAGGAAGTTCAGTGGAAGCTTCCGGCATATCTACGGCTGCTTTTTGGATCATGTACATGACCATTGGATCCATCTGTATCCAGGCTTCTATATCCGCATTCATATTCATTTTCATAGATTCTGGATCTTTGCCGGTTTCTTTTACGGTTGTATCTATGCCGGTTTGCACATCTACTACCATTTTATAGGTTCCGGCTTCATTCACAATAGCGGTAGATTTAGCCATCAACTGTTCCGCCGTCATGCCATCGCGGGTTTCATTATATGTAATGATTACAGTTTTATTTTGTCCTTCCCAGTCCACTACAACTCCAAAAGATTCATAAACAAAACGAAGGGGTACGTAAATTTGATTGTTGATTAACGCTGGGGCTTTGGACATGATTTTCTCAGCACCATTGACGATTGCCGAAGTGCTGCCCAGAGTCATCTGTAAAACGTTGCCATTTTCAATTATTTTGATAATCTTGTCTTCAACAGTAACATCACAACCTAAGGTTTTCTCAATGACATCAAGAGTCACCGTGGTAATGCCATCCTCTAGGTAGGTCTCGCTGGCCGATTGATAGTCCCTCCCATTAAAATCCAGGTTAACGGTTGCCAAAGCCGGGGTAACCATGACCAGAACCAGCACAATACTAAGCAACAGGCTAATACTTTTACGCAAACTACTTACTCCTTTCTAATAATTATTTATCATGGTAATAGCATAACATTTCTACTGGATTTAAGGAAATAAATATATCCCATTCTTAGACTTTGCCGATAAAAATAACAATTCGGGGTTGGTTTTTCGCTATATTTCTCGCATTTACGCAAGATTACAACTTTTCATAATTTTGGGCCATTTGGCTTTCGGTAGGTAAAATGACGATCCGGCCGGCCAAACAGAATTAAATTTTCCGGATTTTCATAATAATAAACAATGCAACACGATTCTTATCGCGCTCCCCAATTTATATGAGTTTAATAGTTAAAAATCTTCACTGCCAAATATTAAATATTTAAAGGGGGTTTAATCAATGGATGCCACCGCTATTGCCCGGCTGGTGTTAGTTTCCACCGTGGCGGAAGGGACTTGGGAAGCCCTAAAGATGACCTGGCAAAAAGGAAAAATTGATCTCAACCGAATTGGTCCGCTCACTATGGGTGTAGCCTTTGCGCTAGGAACCCAAACCGATTTCTTCATCATGGCCGGGATTCCTTTCGAGATGCCTTACGTTGGTTCAGTTTTAACGGGTGTGCTGCTAAGCCGCGGCGCCAACCTTACCCACGACCTTTTAAAACGGGTAGAAACCATGAACTATCGGAGCAACCCCGCCCTCAATTAACTAGGTTCCACTTAACTAGGTTCCACTGCGAAGAAAGGTGACTCGACCCGGCTGCTAATCGGACCAACCTGGCACTAACTGAACCAAGTGATCTAAACTAACTTGCCCGCTGATTAACATAACTATGACCATTCCTTTCTGCGAAAGGCACAAAACGAAATGAAACAGGCTTTTAGTTTCAAACTTCCACCTAAGCTAACTTGCCCACTGACTAACTTAACTCCACCTAACTAACTAAACTTGAGATCAATCATCCCTTAACTAAGTTTCAGGTTGGTTATCCTTACCGGCCCTTTATTCCCTTCAATATTTAACCGAAACATCCCGTATTCCTTGCCTGCCGGCAGTTTTCCCGCATACTCCCAGTTGCTGCCGGCATAAATCACCGGCCGGGCTTCTGCTTCATTTACTTTATAAGGGATTTGGCTAAATTGGTATAAGTCGTCATATAACTTTCGGGCCTCCGGTACCGTACTTTCCGCCAAAGTCTTAATCAGGTTATAGCTTTGAAAGTAGGCTTTAAATGACCCGGCCCACCCTTGAATTGCGGCCATTTCCAAGTAATCATAGACCTTCTCCCGACCGCTCGGTCCCTCGACGTCGTAGGGCAGTTCCACTTCCACCCCCATCCCATATTCCCGGGCGATTCGTCCCGCCAGCTTCAGGAGATAACGCCGCGGGGTAAGCGGTTTATGCCAAAAGGCATGCGACGGCTGCAAACTTACACAATCAAAACCCGCCCGAGTGAACTCGGTCAGCCAGGATGACGTGATCCCGGGGATGGCAAAGGAACGGAGTCCTGGCCCCAGTTGCCGGCACAGCTTCGGGAAGGCGTGCAACACCGGATCGTCCCAGCTTCCCTGCTCCGTCATATAATAAAACCCGGCCAGCTGCAAGTGCTTAAATCCCGCTTTCTGCCAGCACTGCAGCAATTCTTGCATAGCCCAGCGGGTTACTTCCAACTGCTGTGCAGGTTTGGTTATGGATGAGCCCCGGCCATCCCAATCATCGACCTGTGGATTAACTGTCGGAATAGTCAAAACCACCTTGACCCGGCAATCGTTAAGCTTAAGCGCGCTTTGCACGGCGGCAGCCGCGCTTTCCAGGGCCGCCAGATTAGCGTTCGGCTGAAAATATTCCTCAAACAAGGCGATCCAGTCCTCCTGCCGGGAGGCACCGCCAGACAAATCCAGGCCGAAAGACCTCCCATTTAGCAAAGGGGAATACTGCGCCAGCATTAAAAACCCATCCATGAAGCAATCCCGGATCTGCTGCCGGGCGTCCACATAACCGACTAACGGCAATAGTTTAGCTAAATCATAGCGGTGATTCGCCTTGCTGCCTTCTCCGCCCACATACAGCAAACAAAGATTATGAATTCCCCCGCTTTTAGCTCCCCCCGCTTCCAGAAAACCCGGGTGCCGCACTGCCGCCCCCCGTTTTGCTTTAACCCCAGTTGTGGGCTGTTTGACTAAGGCCGAAACAGTCTCCAGGGTATCGGCCAGATGGTAAAGGTGCAACTGCTGATGCATCCGATCCAGGATCAATAAATTATGATGACAATAGCTCAGGGAGGAGATTGCGACTTCCGTCCGGTTGAAAAAAGAACGCAAATGCCGGCCGGTGTCTGAAAAAACACTCAGTTGAGTCTGCTGGGTTTTGCGCCTGGTCTGGCGAAGCAGCCAAAAACGCCGGCCGTCATAAGCCAAAGCTGAACAGCCCTTACTGCTATTTAATCCAAATACCTTTAATAGTTTAAGGAACCCCCCCTTAAACCAACTTAACTGCCGGGTGTCCTTGACCGTTAGTTCTGATTTTGAACGGTGCCGCATGTCCTCAACCGAAAATTTGGATTTAGACCGTTCTGCATCTGAATGTTCTGATGAACTTTCTATTTCTATACGTTCTAGGCCTTGCGACTTCAAGTTTAATTTTCTGCCCGGGTTTGATAACACTGGCTCCCGGTTTAGCTTTCTGCGGTCGGATAAATCCTGCCGGTCAGGATCGGTTTTTGCTTCCTCCGGCAGACCCAGCAGATAAACCTGACCGTTTGCGGTCAATCCCCAAAAAGAGCGCGCGTCGTTTTCCGCCAAAGCAACTAAAGGGAAAGGCACGCTATACTTTTCATCCGCCATCCAAGCCTCTCCGGGGTGTTTTCCTGGTCTATGTCCTGGGCCTGGGCCTTGTCCCTGCCCCGATCCTGGTCCTTGTCCCTGTTTCTGTTTCTGTTTCTGTTCTTGTTCTTGTCCCGTTCCCGGTTTCTGTCCAGGTCTTGGTTCTGATCTCTGTCCTGGACCTTTTCCCACCCCCTCCTGGGAAAACCGCTCTTTAAACACTTGAATCTGCACCCCGGCGCTTTTAACGGTTCCCACAGTTTTGTTGGTTTCCCTAGTTCTGTCGGTTCTTACGGTATTGTCGGTTCCCTTGGTTTTATCGTTTTTCATTGTTTTGGTGGTTTCTGCGTTCCCCGCAATTCCTGCCGTTCCCGAGGTTCCGACGGCTACCGGTTTGGACTGGCTTAACCCCAGCAACCTTTCTCCGCATGGGATTAAAGCCAGGAGTGGCCCCGTAGTTGCGAAGCTGGTCTGCAAAACCTGCAAGTTGGCCGGTAAATGCGCATCCAACAGAAGCAGCCGGCCATCCTGCGTGCCCGCGACAAAACAGCCGTTATCCCAGGGATGGCGGGAGATACAGGTAATCCCCGGTTCAGGCAGAGGCCGGCTCCCGGCCAAAAACAATTCCCGAACCTTCACCGGATCCGCTTGATTAGCCGGAGCGACTTCTAATTCCACCCAGCCCGGCGCTTGCGGGCGCAAGGGGGCGGCCGCTGCCCGCGCTTCAGGGGTGACACCAGCCGAACTGACACTGGCCGAGTTGGCACCAAACAAGCTGGCACCGACCGGGCTGGCACAGAACTGGCCGGCGTCTGACAACACTCCGACATCGGGTAAGCCGGCACCGAACAGTCCGGCGGCAACCGGCCCTTCGCCAGATATTCTAGGGATGACCGGCCCGGCACCGACCACTCCTAGACCAACCGAGCCATGAACGGATCTGGATTCGACCCGAAAGTTCAGGGAAATCGTTCTCGATTGGCGGGAACCGGTTAAATCCGAAAATTTCCCTTCCAATAAAAAATCCCCGGCGTTCCAGCCGTTTCCTTCGGCCAGCGGCCCGGTCATGAGCTCTCCTGCCCCGCTCCTGCCCTCAATAGGGGCTAAGTTTGCCCGTAATTTACTGAGTCCGCTTCCCTCCTCTTTCCGGTTCATCCTGGTTCCCCCTTTGCCATGATTTCCCTTAGCTGTCCGCTTGCGTTACAGGGTTATCAAAACTTAAGTTTATGCTTTGTTTTATATTTT
>CAYXHK010000082.1:1544-9099 GCA_964464665.1 uncultured Syntrophomonadaceae bacterium | reverse complement strand
TTAGTTGAACCGGCGGAAATTTAACTTGTGATTGCAACCGCCTTTCAACTCGGGTACACTAGCGTCGTAGCCCTGGATTTAAACTGTTTGCGTCAGAACACGTCAGAGGAGAAGAAAAATGTCCCAGGCAGGTACCAAGGTGGTCCGGGCAGCCGGACTTTTAATGCTGACCATGGTATTATCCCGTTTACTTGGCTATGTTCGGGATATCGTTATCTATACCCAATTTGGGCAGGGCAGTCTAACCGATGCCTACAACGCGGCTTTTTCAATACCCGATTTTTTGTATATGCTGCTCGTGGGCGGTGCTTTGAGCTCCGCTTTTATTCCCGTTTTTTCCAGCTACCTTGCGACCGGAAAAGCGGAGGAAGGCTGGCGGGCGGCTTCGATCATTTTTAATACCATCATGGTCTTGCTGTTAATCGGCATCGGGATTGGTTTAATTTTTACTCCACAGTTGGTCTATCTTTTGGTTCCCAAACTTTCAGCCGAAGCGATAGACCTGACGATCAAACTTACCCGGATTATGTTTGCCCAGACCTTCTTTATGGCCATGAATGGCATTGCCATGGGGATCCTCAATTCCCACAAACACTTTACCAGTCCGGCGGTGGGCAGTGTCCTCTACAATCTGATGATTATCGTTGTTGGCTGGGCTCTCTCGCTACGCTTTGGGATTATGGGGTTTTCCATTGGCGTGGTGGTCGGCGCCATCGTAAACTTTGCCGTGCAGATTCCGGCTCTGGTTCGTTTTGGTTTGCGTTATGAATTCAGTTTTGATCTGACTCATCCCGGGGTACGCAAGATAATGTATTTGATGCTTCCGGTTTTAATCGGTCTCTCTGTTACCCAGTTCAACCTTTTCATCAGTCAGAATCTAGCTTCCGGTTTGGCTGAGGGGATGATTTCCGCGCTGCGGACCGCTCAGCGCTTGATGCAGGTGCCGATAGGCGTTTTTGGGATTGCCGTGGCTGTGGCCGTGTTTCCCACCCTTTCGGAGCAGTCCGCGCGTAAGGAGATTGCTGATTTTAAACGGACCGTCTCGATTGGGGTGCGGACCGTAATTTTCTTAACCATGCCGGCAGCGGTTGGCCTTATGGTGTTACGGGTGCCGATCGTGCAAGCCCTCTTTGAACAAGGAAAATTCGATCGATTCGATACCTTGGCCACGGCTGAAGCCCTTTTGTACTATGCGCTGGGTCTATTTGCTTATTCAGCGATCCAGGTTTTAAACCGGGTGTTTTATTCGATTCAGGATACCAAAACTCCCGTAGCCGTTGGGGTAATCACCATTTTGTTGAACATTGGCTTAAATTTTGCCCTGATCGATTATTTGGGACATGGGGGGCTGGCGCTGGCTTATTCTTTAGCCGGTATCTTTAACCTGCTAGCCTTGCTCTTCCTGTTTCGCCGCCGGATGGGAAACATCGGCGCGCGCCTCTTGCTGACCTCCTTTTTGAAAACCCTGTTTGCTTCCGTGGTTATGGGAGCCGCCGCCTACTTTACGGTGGATTTGCTGCAGGGGATATTAGTTTTCCCGGAAAAGCTTAACCAACTGGTCGCGGTTACCGGGGGAATTTTAGCAGGGGTTCTGGTGTTTGGGGGTTTAACCCTATGGATGCGGATGGAAGAAGCACAGATGGCTTTAAATATTTTACGGCGCCGTTTCGCCAGGAAGAGCCGGGCAGAAGCATAAAAAATAAAGAACAGGCAGACGCAGCTTATAAACTGGATCAGCCCATTCTTTTGGCGGTAATTTAGGGATCGCGGAAAACTTGAGTTATTGGTCTAGGCCCAGGGCATCACTGTTAGAATCCGTGTTTTTGTGATTGGCCCATTGTTCCATACCAAAGCGCGGATCCGGGAAGCCTTGGGGGTCAGGAGCAAACTCGCTGCCTATTTCTTCATTGAACGGTTTGCCAACGCCGGGGATTTCATTCTTGGGCATACAGATCCCTCCTTCGTAAATTCTACAAAACTAGTATTTGTCGGATTGATGCCAAATATAGCGCCGGGAAATTAATTATTCTGGAAAATACCGGCTGGTTCTGCAGCGCCTCAAATTTCATTATTAACCATCATTAACCATCCATGAATATTAATCTGATTATTAACCATCATTAACTATCCATGCCTATAAGGCGCAACCACTGATGAAAATAAGATTAACCAAGTATTAAAGTCTGGTTTTCGCGTTAATTCTAGTAATTGAAGCGATGCAAAAGGAAGCAAAAAGAACATTCACTTGCTTCAAGGTGATGCAAAAGGAAGCAAAAAGAACGTCCCCTTGCTTCCCAAAGCGGCATTGCTTATCCCCCGGTTTAACTGGTAAAATAATAAGGTTAAGGCTGATCTGGTTAATCAATAAAGACGGATCAGATTAGAATAAAGATTAAAGATAACAGTTTCAGAACCGAGAAAAGGCTGACAGACGGGAAGGAGATTCAGGTTTACCCTATGCTTAATATACCCACCGAACGGATTCGAAATTTTTGTATTATCGCGCATATTGACCACGGTAAGTCTACGCTGGCCGACCGGATACTGGAGTATACCGGCGCCATTACTGAGCGGGAAATGATGGAGCAGGTCTTAGACCAGATGGACCTGGAACGGGAGCGCGGGATTACCATTAAACTCACGGCCGTTAATCTGCGCTATCGCGCACGGGATGGCCAGGAGTATATGCTGAATCTGATTGATACCCCCGGACACGTAGATTTTACTTATGAGGTTTCCCGGAGCTTGGCGGCCTGCGAAGGCGCTATCCTGGTAGTCGACGCTTCTCAGGGAATCGAGGCGCAAACCTTGGCTAATGTCTACCTGGCGGTGGAAAATAACCTGGAGATTATCCCGGTAATCAATAAAATCGATCTGCCCAGTGCTGAACCCGACCGGGTTCGCCAGGAGATTGAGGAGGTTATTGGCTTGGATGCCAGTGACGCGATCTTAGCCTCCGCCAAGTCCGGCCTGGGCATTGAAGATATCTTGGAGGCGGTTATCCAAAAGATCCCTCCGCCGCGCGGCGATCAGGCGGGGCCCTTGCGCGCCCTGATTTTCGATTCTAATTTTAACGCTTACAAAGGGGCTATCTCGTACGTGCGGGTAGTCGACGGCCAAGTCGAAAAAGGCATGGAGATCAAAATGATGTCTACCGGCCTTGTCTTTGAAGTTACCGAAGTCGGGGTGTTTACCCCTGCTTTAAAGGTCGTGGAACGGCTGACCGTCGGGGAGGTCGGTTATCTGGCGGCCAGCGTGAAAAACGTCAAGGATACCCGGGTCGGGGACACGATTACCGGGGCGGAAAAACCAGCTGCAGCCCCATTACCCGGTTACCGGGAGGCGGCTTCCATGGTCTTTTGCGGTCTGTACCCGGTAGAGGCTTCCGAATATTCGGACCTGCGGGATGCCCTGGAAAAATTAAAACTGAATGACGCCTCCTTACGCTACGAACCGGAGAGTTCGGCTGCCTTAGGGTTTGGTTATCGCTGTGGTTTTTTGGGGCTGCTGCATATGGAAATTGTCCAGGAGCGGCTGGAACGGGAATACGGACTCGTTTTAATCACCACCGCCCCCAGCGTAGTTTATCGGGTCTTTAAAACCGACGGATCCGAAGTGCAAATCGAAAACCCCGCTTTTTGGCCGCCCACGACCCAGATTCAAAGAATAATGGAACCGTACGTCAAGGCCACGATCATGGTGCCTTCGGAATATGTCGGGGTCATCATGGAGCTTTCGCAGGAGAAACGCGGGATCTTTTTAAATATGGAGTATATGGCGGCGACCCGGGTGATGCTCACCTATGAACTGCCGCTAAGTGAAATAATTTATGATTTCTTTGATCAGCTCAAGTCCCGGACTAAAGGGTATGCTTCTTTGGACTACGAGTTAACCGGGTATCGGGAATCAGAATTGGTGAAGCTCGATATCTTGGTTAACGGCGAATCGGTAGATGCTCTATCCTTTATTGTGCACCAGGATCGGGCGCAGCAGCGGGGCCGAAGTTTAGTGGAGAAATTAAGGAGTTTGATTCCCCGCCAACTGTTTGACGTCCCCCTGCAGGCAGCCATTGGCTCCAAGATTTTGGCCCGGGAAAACATCAAGGCGAGGCGCAAAGACGTCTTGGCCAAATGTTACGGGGGCGATATCAGCCGTAAGAGAAAGCTGCTCGAGAAACAAAAAGAAGGTAAGAAACGGATGAAGCAGGTGGGGAATGTAGAGATTCCCCAAGAGGCTTTCATGGCCGTTTTAAAGGTAGATTAGGAAATGCAGAAAGAAGGGCAGTCGGCAGCCAGCAACCGGGAAGCCGCATCTAAGGAAGCGAAACCGCAGCCGGATAAACCGGAGTCGAATGAATCAGATTCGGACCGGGAACCGAGATCTCTGGCGGTCTATGTGCATGTCCCTTTTTGCCGGCAAAAGTGTCTGTACTGCGATTTTTATTCTTTGCCCATAGCCGGGCAAAATACGCAGCTATATGTAGAAACGGTTCTTTTGGAACTTGCGCATTACCTTAATTATTTTAAGCGGCTGGAAGGGAAAATTCCCCGGCTGACTTCTTTGTATATCGGCGGAGGAACCCCGACCGCTTTGCCTAAAGAGCAGCTGCTTGGATTAATCCGGGGTTGTTATGAAGCGCTTGCCGCAACCCCGGAAATTGAAATCACCGTGGAAGCCAATCCGGGTACGGTTGACCGCGAGCTGCTCGCGGCGCTTAAAGCCCAGGGGGTAAATCGGCTGTCTTTAGGGGTGCAAACCATGGAACAATGCCTGCTCAAGCGGCTCGGCCGCCGGCATACCGGCGAGGAGACCAGGCAGGCGGTGGAATCAGCCCGGGAAGCGGGATATAAAAACCTTAGCCTGGATTTGATGTATGGGCTGCCGGGGCAGTCAATGGAGCAGTGGCAGGATACGGTGGAAAAGGTGATAGCCTTTAACCCGGAGCACTTGTCCGCCTACAGCTTGAAGGTGGAACCGGGCACGCCTTTTTTTCAGCTTGAGCAGAGCGGGAAATTAGACCTGCCGGGAGAAGACGGGGAAGCGGAGATGTTTGAGTGGCTGAGGGAGAGGGTGCAAAGAGCGGGTTACGTCCATTATGAAATTTCTAATTTTGCCAAACCTGGTTTTGCAGCGCAGCATAATCTGACCTACTGGCAAAACCAAGAGTACCTGGGGCTGGGGCCAGCCGCTTATTCCGGCCTGCGGGGGGTTAACCCAGCCGCGGTTTGGGAGCGTCTGCCAGCAGGGACAATGCCAATGCCTTTACCAACGCCAACAACCGCTGCCGCAGCTGTCGCACCGTGGATTCGCTTTGGCAACCGGTCGGACTTGGAAGTTTATTTGCATTCCGTGCGGCAGTTTAAATCGCCGGTTGGTTTTACCGAGGTGATCGACCCGGCGCTGGAAAAAGCAGAGACGATGTTTTTGGGGCTTAGGCTGCTAAAAGGCGTAAATAAGGCAGCCTTTAAAGCGCGTTTTGGGGTAACGATTGCGCAGGCTTTTCCGGGGGTCGTGGAGAAACTGCGACAAAAAGGCCTGCTGTGGGAAAGCGAGGAATGCCTGGCTTTAAGTGATAGGGCTATTCTACTGGCCAACCAGGTATTTCAGGAGTTTTTGCCTTAAACAACAAAAATAGATTAATTGCTTAGGTAAATGCCAATAATAATTCTAAAGCGGATTATTTTAGACGGAACTCCCAGTTATCCGCCAACTGTAGTTTACCAGCGACTTGACAAAGGCTGCAAGCGGTGGTAATTTTTTAAATAGAAGAATTAGCACTCAACTTAGTCGAGTGCTAACAAGAGCAAGGGGGGGTGCCGGTGGATATCGATAACAGAAAACAAAGGGTCCTAGAAGCCATAATTAAGGATTATGTTGCTACCGCGGAACCAGTTGGATCGCGCACCATTGCCCGAAAATATAACTTGGGGGTTAGTTCGGCTACTATTCGTAACGAAATGGCTGATCTCGAGGAAATGGGCCTGATTGAGCAGCCGCATACCTCAGCGGGCCGGATTCCTTCTCAGTTAGGGTATCGCTATTATGTTGATTGTTTAATGGAAGCCTATAATCTGACGGACGATGAGCAAATTCAGATTAAAAAGAAATTCCTGCAAAAGACCCGGGACTTGGAGCAAATGATTTTAGAAACTAGCAAACTCCTGTCCCAATTTACTAATTATACGGCGATGGTCACCGGGCCGATCCCCATTCAAGGTCGGTTTAAACAGATTCAGCTAATCCAGCTGCAACCCCAAACTGCGCTGCTCCTAGCGGTAACCGAATCGGGGGCGGTAATTCACAAGATGCTGGAGTTTCCGGAACCGGTATCGGCAGCCGATCTTTATCAAGTATCCCAGACCTTTAATGCTAAACTGCAGGGCATAACTTTTAATGATATGCAAAAGACCCTGCTTAAGGAATTGTATGCGGAACTGCAGCAGCAAAGAGAAATCTTAAATATGACCTTAGAGCTTTTAGACGAGTACTTGCACGCCCCGGAATGGGAAAAGGTCTACTTGGGCGGGATAATCAATATCTTGAATCAGCCCGAGTTCAGGGATGTGGAAAAAATTCGGCGCATCCTAAGCGTATTGGAGGAAGAAGACGAGATTCGCGGGCTTTTAACCGAGAGCTCCGGTGCTGGGGTAACCGTCCGGATTGGCGGGGAAAACCGTCGGGAAGAATTTCAGGATTGCAGCGTGCTGACCGTTACCTATGAAATTGACAAGAACGCGCTCGGCCGGGTCGGACTCTTAGGTCCCACCCGCATGGAGTATCCTAAAGCTACCAGTTTTTTAGAGTATATCGCGATGATTCTATCGGAAGCTCTACGCGGTTATCGCGGGTAAAATTCGGGTAGGTGAGGGGCAGTATCAGGATAAAGGAGGCCCTTATATTGAGTTCCAAACAGAATGGCAGCGTCAGCGTTAATGAGGGTGGCGAGCGAGTCACTGCCCTGATTACGAATGCTAACGCTATTCGCGCCATTTCCGCCGCAGTAGAGGGGACCATCGGTCCTAAAGGTCTGGACACCATGTTGGTCGACCAATTTGGCGACGTAGTTATCACCAACGATGGAGTAACCATTTTAGACCTGATGGAGGTTCATCACCCGGCAGCGCGGCTGCTTATCAAAATTGCCCGCGCGCAGCAGGAGGCCGTGGGTGATGGAACCACCACCGCCACTATTTTGGCCGGGGGGTTGGTTAACGAAGGAGTCAATCAGGTAGCTCGCGGCGTGCCGGTAGCCCGGGTGATTGAAGGGCTGCGTTTCGGGACGCGCAAGGCGATTCAGGCTCTGCAGGAAAGTTCCCGACCGGTTGATTCTAAGGATTTAGCTTTGCGGCAGGTGGCCTTGATTGCGGGGCGAGGTTATGAGGACCTGGCTGATTTAGTAATTGAAGCGATTAAACTGATTGGTCCGGAAAAGCTAAAAGATCCGGCCTTTAAACTGGCGGATACGATTGTGGCCCGGGAAGCGGTGGAAAATGAAGTTTTTCAAGGATTGATTTTAAATAAACAAAGGATGAACCGACAGATGCCCTCCGAACTT
>CAYXHK010000082.1:0-1534 GCA_964464665.1 uncultured Syntrophomonadaceae bacterium | reverse complement strand
GTCAAGGTGCTGATCATCGACGATGCCCTGGAACCGGAAGAATTTGAAGAGGAGGCTTTGACTACCGAGACCGGGGTAGCCCGCTACCTGGAACTTAGAGAAGCATACAAAAGGAATTTAGTTAAAATCGTATCCCTGGGAGTTAATCTGGTCTTGGTGGACCGGGGCGCAGATGATTACGCGGAAGAGTTTTTGACGGAAGCCGGGGTTATGGTGGTGCAGCGGGTACCTTTTCGGGAATTGCGCAAAGCCGCGGAATTAACCGGGGCGCGCTTGCTTAAGCGAACCGGTCTCAATCGGAACGCGGAGGATTTGGCTAAGTTTATCGGGCTGGCAGAGCGAGTTTTTGAAGACGAGCGGCTGGAGCAAATCAAGCTCTTAGGCGGTCAGGGTAAAACCCTGGCCACCATCGTTGTCGGAGCGGCTACCCGGGAAGTGGTGGGGGAACGAAAAAGGATGGCCAAAGATGCCGCCTCCGCTGCGCAGGCTGCTTTAAAGGGCGGGCTGGTTGCCGGCGGCGGAGCCATAGAATTAGCCTTAGCCCGGCAGGCAGCCCAATCCAGAAGTGAGGTTAAAGGCATGGCGGCTTACGGGGTAGATTGCCTGGCTGAAGCCTTAAAGCGTCCTTTTGCCCAGATTGTCAGCAATGCTGGTTTCAATCCTTTAGAGAAGCTGGGAGATGTGCTGGCTGCCCAAACCGAATCCGGACAAGATTCGTTGTCGATCGATTGTGAAACTGGGGAAGTTAAAGATATGCTGGAGTTGGGGGTCATGGACCCCACCCTGGTCAAACTGCACGCTTTAATGGCGGCAGTGGAGATTGCGGAAGCCATATTGCGGATTGACACGATTGTGAAGAAAAGAGAGCGCGGCGTTAATCAGGAAATAAAAGAGTTTGAACTATAAAGCTCAGCCCCGGAATGCCAATTAATCACATTAAATATATGCTAATTGATCATTTTAAATAGGAAGGTGACCAGATGACGGATAAGATTAAAGCAGCGGGAGTGGCTGGGGAACCAGTTAACCGGGGAGAACCGGCAACGGCAGATTTTAAGGATGACCCGAACGACCTAAACGATCAAGACGAAAACGCAGCGGAAATCTCTGCGGAGGAATTGATTGAAAAGCTGTCTCAGGAAGTTGAGGCAAGTAGGGCCAAGGCGGAAAATTACTACCGAAACCTCCTGCGCGTGCAGGCGGATTTTGACAACTTCCGCCGGCGAACCCAGCAGGAGAAAGCGGAAATCCAGGCTTTTGCAGCGGTACGGGTTGTTACCGATTTGCTGCCGGTTTTGGACAATCTGGAACGGGGTTTGGATGCCGCCGAAAAAACTCAAGATTTCGATGGTTTATTAGCGGGTTTGCAGCTGGTATACCGAGGATTTAAAGACATCTTAAGCCGTGAGGGCCTGCAAAAAATAGAAGCCCTCGGGCAGCCGTTTGATCCCAATTTGCACGAGGCGATTTTAAGCGTCCCAACCGCAAGCGGTCAGGAAGACAATCGGATAGTACAGGAATTACAAAAGGGCTA
>CAYXHK010000081.1:646-9141 GCA_964464665.1 uncultured Syntrophomonadaceae bacterium | reverse complement strand
GTCGCATTTTTTGCTGCCTCAGTTCACGGTTTTGGAAAATGTATTGATTCCTTATTATATCTATGCGGGCCGGGTCTCGCCGGCCATACAGAAACGCGCCCTCGATTTACTGGAACGGGTGGGACTCACCCATCGCCTGAATAACCGGGCCAATGCTATCTCCGGGGGAGAGCAGCAGCGGGCGGCCATTGCCCGTTCGCTGATCAATCAGCCGCGCCTGATATTGGCGGATGAGCCTACCGGCAACCTGGATTCCGTTAACACTGAAAATGTATTTGCCCTGTTGCGGGAGATCAACCGGGAATACGCGACCAGCCTGATCATGGTTACCCATGACCGGGAACTGGCCTGCCGGACTGACCGGCTTTTGGAAATGAGCGACGGCCGGATTATTCGGGATGCACCCTGCGGTCTGGCTGGCTAGCGGATAGCCGGTGGAGTAAAGCCTGATCCAAGAATATATTGACCCCCCGGGAACCGGCGGGATATAATTGGAACAACCAACCTCGGTGCAACCGACAATTATGGTTTTAAGGGTGAAGGGGAGGGGTAATATGAATCGCCTGGTTAAAACAATCATTGATCGAGGCCAGGGCCTGATTGAAGCAGTCTCGCGTTTTCCGCTGGCGGTCATCTGCCTGCTAGGAGCTACTGGTGTCGTTTGGTACATGATCTCGCTGAATACGGAACCGAGTCTGTTGATCCAGAAATTATTGTTTACCTTTGGTCTTGGTGCATTTTTAAGCGTGGCTGCCCAGTTTAGCTGTGAGCGTTTTCCCAGCCTGCAAAAATCCCGACCGCTGGTTTACTTGGCGGCAGCGTTGCTGATTGGCGGTTATTATTTAATTATAGCCTCTGCTCCCAGCCTGGATTATGCCGTAATTACGCGTACCCTGGTCGCGGTGTTTGCCATGTTCTGTATCTATATTTGGGTGCCCTCCTTTAAGGGCCGGGTTTTGACCAACACCAACACCCTCGCTGATTTTAACGGGATTGCCCTGACCCACTTTAAAGCAGCGGTAACTTCAGTTCTGTTTTCAGCGGTGCTATCAATAGGAATCTCCAGTATAATCGCCTCTGTAGATGCCTTGCTGTTTAATGTTAATGAGGATGCCTATCCCTATTCCCTGTCCTTTATCTGGATAACCTTTGCCACCACCTATTATCTCTCGCGGCTGCCCCAGTTTAATTCCGAGGCAGAGGAAGACCGGGCTTTTTTACAGGAGGCCATCAGTTACCCGCCGGTCTTAAAAGTTTTAATTTCATATATTGTAATTCCTTTAATTGCTGTTTACAGTTTAGTATTGATTTCCTATTTCGGGAAAATATTAATTACTTTCGTTTGGCCTTCCGGGTTGCTGGGCCCAATGATCCTGGCCTATTCTGCGGTGGGGCTGATTGTTTTAGTCTTAGCCAGTCACCTCGAAGGCAAAGCGGCTGCCATCTATCGTCAGGTATTTCCCAAGGTATTGATTCTGATGGTAATTATGCAGCTGATATCCGTGTATATTCGTTTAGATGCGTACGGTATAACCGAAGGGCGTTATTATGTGGCCCTGTTTGGCATTTACTCCTTGGTTTGCGCGATCGTGCTGAGCTTCAGGCCTGTAGCCAAAAGCTTTGTTATAGCGGTGCTGGGAGCCAGTTTCGCGATTGTTTCGATTATTCCTCCGGTAGATGCCTTTACGGTCTCGCGCAACTCCCAAATCACGCGGTTAGAGCAGATGCTTACTACGGAAGGAGTGCTGGCTGACGGTAAAATTATCCCAAATGAGAATGTCTCCCTGGAGCTTAGGCAGGAAACTACCAGCATTCTAAACTACCTGGAAAGGCGCAACTACTTGCAGTATATAGCTTGGCTCCCCGCGGAAATGAAAGAGGATGATCCTCGAAGTTACGGCCGGCTGACTGCTGATAACTTGGAGAAGGTTTTTGGTTTTGAACCGGCTTATGGCGGGGTGAGCCCAGATACGCAGTATTTTTATGCGCACTTAGATATGGAAAAACCGATGACCGTCAGTGGTTATGATGTGTTAGTGGCGACCGGTACCTACCGCAATATGCCGGAGGGTAAAGGTTTACCGAATACACCCAGCCATGACGTTCAGATCCGGGGCCAAAACTACCGAATTACGGTGGAACGTCTGACCCCACAGGAAGCGCGCGTTTCGGTAAAAGACGCCAATGGGATAGAAGTGGTCGGCACTAATCTTTATGAATTTGCCAATACCTTAACCGGGGTGGGAACCGCGCCCAAAGAAATGATGGATCCGGAAGCGATGACGATCCTTGCGGAGAAAGACGGTTATAAACTCAAGGTCATGTTTCAGCATATAAACATGAATTTAGGCACCGACGAATATGCGGGCGTAGATTACGATTTCTTTGTTTTCTTTGGTGCCCCGGCCGGCGATAAACGTTAAAATGAGGCAGCCGGCAGCAGGTATAGGAAATCATTAAACCCCGGGACCGTTTCTGAAACAAACGCATTTCCAGTCGCGGATCTGAGCGGCTTAACCATTATTGAGGATTTGGATTTTTGTAGCTTTAAACACGTTAAAGTTGGAGATGGAGCAGCAGTTTATCCAACTATTGAGGATTGTTGGGGTTTTTAAACCTTACCGGAGGGATGAATATGCAAAAGATGCAAAAGAAAGAAATCCCCTGCAAAACCGGCGAGGCCTGCGCCTCCTGTTGGAACAACGATACCTGTCAACTATATAAGTATCGAAAAAAGGAGCAACAGGAAAAGGCGCAAATAGAAAAAGAACGATTAGAAAATGAAGAATCTGAGCAAATAGAAAAGAGTAATCAGAAAGAATAAAGGAATTAATCTAATTACACTTTTTAAAATAAGCCAGATTTCCCCACAAGCTTAAGATTAAGTCGCGACTTAAATATTAAATAAAGCAATCCGGCTGCAACAGACAGCCGGATTGCTTTTGCACCGCTTAAAGTTTGTGTTTAATAGTATTGGAATTATTTACTGGCGACAACTGTTGACGTTAACAAACTGTTTTCAAAACTCATCCTGATTAAAAACTATCTTTCAGGTTTACCGAGAGAAACTACAGTCACCTTCAAGTAGTTTCAGTGATTATTTCTGTTTCAAAAGATCCCGAATTTCCGCCAGCAGAACTTCTTCTTGGGAGGGAGCCGGGGGTGCTTCTTCGACCGGGGCCGGTTTTTTCTTTAGATTATTAATCAGTTTAATGAACAGGAAAATGGTAAAGGCCACGATTAAAAAATCCAGTATATTTTGAGTAAAAGCGCCATATTTCACTACGGATTCACCCAGGTTAAACTGTAAGTCGGTAAAATTAACGCCACCCATAAAAATCCCGATAATCGGCATAATGATATCATTGACTAATGAGGTAATGATTTTGCCAAAGGCACCGCCTATAATCACCCCTACCGCTAGGTCTAATGCATTTCCTTTGACCGCAAAGGCTTTAAATTCTTCCCACATTGTTTTCCCCTCCTATTCAAAAATTTTCCGGTGTTGGTCCTGGATTAAATAACCGCCAGCAGCAATTACCTATCTTTTCCGGTTGACCTACCCCCTCTCTGCTTGATTCCGAGAAGCCTTAAAACTGCCGGAAAGAGTGTTTTTTATGAGGGAAAGGTAGCGGTTGCTAATAATAATTGATTGCTTGATTGATCTGATTATTTTATTTTCCACGTTAAAGTCGAATATTCCTTTATTTCCTCAAAAGTTTGCATTTTTTCTGAGGAATCCTTCAGGATTAAGGATTAAATATACCAGACCAAAAATTAAAGCCTAGATTAAACAGCTGCCACCAAAACCCAGGGACGCGAGCAGGCTGAGGCTTTATATGGCCCCAGCCTGCTAATCTGCATATCTGCATTATTTTTAAATCGTGTCATCTTTAATAAGTTAAACCAGGATTGGTCACTGGATTGGTTATATGAGGTAAGTTAGTTTGATCCACTTAACCTTAACCTGCTCTTAGCTGATTTTTGGCTTTAGTTAATTCTTAAGCAAATGGTGCAGCGCGGCAGCGGTCTGTTTCAGCTCTTCGGGCGTCGTAAAACTGCTCAAACTGAAACGGACCGTGCCGTTAGGAAACGTGCCGATGGTTTTATGGGCGTGCGGCGCGCAGTGCAATCCCACGCGGGTAATGATATTGTAATCAGTCAGTAATTGATTGGCGATTTCAGCATTGTCCCGATCCAGGAAATCTACGGAGATTAAGGGGACGCGCGCTTTGGTGATCTCGGGACCGGTGACTTTTATCCCGGGAATATTCAATAAATCCTGATAGAAGGATTTAGTCAGTTCCTGTTCGTAAGCAAATAAGCTGGACACCCCGGACTTTAATACGTATTTTAAAGCAGCCTGCAAACCAAAGATCCCGGGCAGGTTTAAAGTCCCGGATTCATACTTGTCGGGCAGGGTTAGGGGCTGTATTTCATATTCGGAAAGACTGCCCGTGCCGCCCTCGATAAAAGGCGGTAATTCGGCAGCCAAACGGTCACTGAGAATAAAACCGCCCATTCCCTGCGGGCCTAACAGACTTTTGTGGCCAGTAAAAGCCAGGGCATCCACTTGTATTTCTTCCAGATTAAACTCCACGATCCCGGCGGTCTGGGCAGCATCGACTATAAAGCAGAGCTGGTGTTTTTGGCAGAACTCGCTGATTTCTTGCAATGGCAGGATAACCCCGGAGACATTAGAGGCATGCGTCATAATTACGGCTTTGGTGTGCGGCTGGATTAATTGCTCCATACTTTCCAGATCCAGTTCCCCTTTATCATTGCCGGGAACCCGGCTAAACTCTACTCCTCTTTCCCTTAAGGAAACCAGGGGCCGCATCACCGCATTGTGTTCTACCGAGGAGACGAGCGCGTGATCCCCCGGCTGGAGCAATCCTTTAATGAGCAGGTTCAAGCTTTCGGTAACGTTTTTCGTGAAAATAACATTTTCCGGTTGGTTGAAGTGGAACAACTCGCAGATGAGTTCCCGGGTATTATAGACTACCATTTCCGCTGCTTCAGCGCTGCCGCTGCTTCGATGGATGTTGGTTCCGACCTTGGTAATATAGTTAAACATTGCTTCCGCCACCCCCGGAGCTTTCGGAAAAGATGTGGCGGCATTGTCCAGATAAATCTGTTTCAAAATTAACACCTCCTGCCATAATATATGAAATTCGCCGGGTAATGACCATTCCTTTGCGCCAAGGGAAGGCACATCCCGGGACAGCAATTTATATAATGATGGTACAGGAGGTAATAACTATGAGATATATTGCGGTTTTTGAAGCACGGATACATATTATGAAGTATCTGCGTTGGCTGGAAAATAAAGGCGTAGCCTGTGTGGTCCAGTCTGCTCCCCGGGTCTTAAGCAGCAGCTGTGTAGCGGCGGTTTATTTCAATTATGACTGGGATATCCAAGATCTGGTCACCCCGGATGTGTTTAAAATGTATCGTATAGATGCAAACAATGATTATGAACAGGTTTATCCAAAGCGGGTCAAACCCCGGAGCACTTCCCGGTACCGCTAGGGTTGCTGTGGAATCTAGTTGATTGAGGTTAGCGAAAGTGGCATTAACCTCGCGGTTAAGAAATCATTTGGGGTTTTAAAAATCATTCTGTATATTAGAGCCGATAGACTTAGAGTCTATTTGGCTTTTTAATTGAACGGCTATTTAATTAAAATGATTTTTATCCTTGTCCGTTGGGTAGATTTGGTTTAGATTAAAGAAAGGGCTTATTCGACTATCGCGGTTTGGGGCTAAATTTTATAATCGGGAGTTGGATTTATTGGAGAAGTTAGTTTTAGTGGTTGACGACGAGGAGGCCATAGTCCGATTAGTTACCTACAACCTGGAGAGGGAAGGCTTTAAAACCGTTACTGCTAATGATGGATTATCCGCTTTAGATCGGGTTCGGAGCAGTTCTCCGGATCTGGTTGTTTTGGATATTATGCTCCCCGGCCTCGATGGACTGGAGGTCTGCCGTCGTTTGCGGCAGGAGGATATCCGGATCCCAGTGATTTTACTTACTGCCCGGGACACCGAAATTGATAAAATTCTCGGGCTAGAACTGGGGGCCGATGATTATGTAACCAAACCTTTTAGCCCTAGGGAATTGGTGGCTCGAGTCAAAGCAATCCTGCGCCGGGCGGCCAGAGAGGAAACACCGGACAGCGATTCGGACCGGCTGCAGTTAGGGGAACTGGTTATGGACCTTATGCGGCATGAGGTAATGATTCGAGGAGAAGTCGTCAGTTTGACCCCTAAGGAGTTTGAACTGCTGTGGTTTCTAATGCGGAATGTTGGCCGGGTATTCAGCCGGGATCAATTACTGGATCAGGTCTGGGATTATGATTTTACCGGGGACACCCGGATTGTCGACGTGCATATCAGCCGGCTGCGGGAAAAAATAGAGGATGACCCCAAAAATCCGAACTATATCCTGACGGTGCGGGGGTTTGGTTATAAATTAAGGGAAAAATAACGATTCAAATATCTGGCTGATCGCCAGGGCGCCGGTGTTTGGTTATAAATTGAGGGAGAAATAACGATGCTGAGCATACGCTGGAAGCTAACCTTAACCTATGTTTTTCTAGTACTTGCTTCTTTGCTGGTCTTGGGCGTTTATCTGATCCGAGGCCTGGAGAACTATTTCCTGGATAATCTGCGATCCCAATTGTTGATTGAGGCCCGACTGATTGGGCAAATGGCCGAGAAAGATTTGGAGTCAGCCCCAGGGGAAGCGGCCGGGTTTAGCGGGTTTGCGCAGTCTCTAGCGGATACTACCCGGGTTAAAACGGAAACGCGGGTAACGATTATTGATCGAAACGGGGTCGTGTGGGGAGATTCGGCCGAGGCGCCCCAGGGCATGGAAAACCACTTAGACCGTCCGGAAATAATGGCCGCTTTGAACCAGGGGAACGGTTGGGCGGTCCACACAAGCCGTACTTTGGGCAATAATATGCTGTACGTGGCGGTGCCGATAATCTCCGGCGAGAGTATTCAGGGCTTTGTGCGGCTGGCTATTCCTTTGAATGAAATAGAAGCTACGATTAGTCGGTTGTGGCAGATTGTTTTAAGCGCGGCATTTTTAGGCCTGCTGGTGGCTGGAATAATTGGCCTGGTTCTGGCGCGCCGGGCAACCCGGCCGATCGAGGAAATGACTGGCTCCGCGCAGCAGATAGCGCAGGGAAACTTCGTGCAGCAGCGTTATTCAACCAGCCGGGATGAATTAGGCAGCCTGGCTGAATCCCTGAACTACATGTCGGCTAATTTAAAGCAGATGCTGGTTGAGGTCAACGCCGGGAAGATGCGTCTGGAATCCGTATTGGTAAGCATGGTGAGCGGGGTTGTTTTTGTGGGACCGGACGGTAAGGTGGACCTGATTAATCCAGCCGCCTTAAAAATTCTTTCCCTGGATAAACCTAATTTGCCGCCTATTGTTTCCAGTCAACAATTTATCGGCCAGTCCCATCCTAAAGTCATTCGCCATTTTCAGCTCTCATCCATGATCGACGAAACTATGGCGAGCCGTAAGCCCCATAGGGAAGAGATCCGGGTTTTGACCCCAACCGAAAGGGTCGTCGAAGTTCAACTTTCCCCGATCACTGGCCCGGAAGAACAAAATCTCGGTTTGGTGGCGGTTCTCCACGACATTACGGAACTTAGACGTTTGGAACGGATACGGACCGATTTCGTCGTCAACGTGTCCCATGAGCTTAGAACCCCGGTTACTTCGGTAAAGGGATTTGCGGAAACGTTGCTGGGGGGCGCGCTCGATGATCGACCGGTAGCCGAAGAATTTGTCCGGATCATCTACCAGGAAGCGGAGCGACTGATCGCCATAATCAATGATTTACTGCAGCTGTCCCAGATTGAGTCACAACCGGGACTGATTCAGCCGGAACCGATGGAGGTAGGCGCTTTTCTTAAGCGCGTAGCCCATAAATTTAGTCCGGCCCTCCAGTCTCACGAACAACAGCTGGTACTGGAACCCCCTGCTGCGGAATTATGGGTTCTGGCTGAGCCCTACCGGCTGGAACAAGTTTTGGATAATCTGATTGACAATGCGATCAAGTATACCGCCCCCGGCGGAACGATTACCTTAATGGCACAGGAGGTGTACTCCGGGGTGCAGATTAAGGTTTGCGATACCGGTATCGGCATTCAGCCGGAAGAGCGGAAACGGATCTTCGAGCGGTTCTATCGGGTAGATAAAGCCCGCAGCCGCAAGGTGGGCGGCACTGGGTTGGGGTTATCCATTGTGAAGCATATCTTGGAGGCGCACGGTACGACGATTGAGGTGGAAGACGGGCAGCAAAAAGGCATAAACCGGGGGACGTGCTTTAATTTCGTCCTGGAAAAAGCGGATATAAAACCGGCTGAGCCGGACGGTTCCGGGAAGATTCAATAAGGCATCTTAAGCGTAAGCAGCAAGCTTTAGCGTAAGTCTATATAAAATCAGTATTTGTGCGGATGTTCCAGATGTAACC
>CAYXHK010000081.1:0-636 GCA_964464665.1 uncultured Syntrophomonadaceae bacterium | reverse complement strand
ACCGAGGTTAATCAGATAATCGGACAGCATAACATGGAGGCCGTATTCCAAATCAGGGCAAACCCGAGCGGGTTTGCTTTTTGTATTTATTGGGGAAGCAACGAGGGACGGTCCTCTGCCGTTTCCTTCCGAGGAAAGGAAGCAAAAGAAGCGTCCTCCTGCTTCCTTTTCGCTTATTTTCAGTGCTATGTGGCTAGTTAATCAACTTATTATTTGGCTGAGTAGTGCGTTTGTTTTGACTGAGTGAATTAGTGCCTGGTAATTTTTTCGGGACCGTTACAAAACCGTAACATTTTTTCAACAAGGGCTTCATACTGACCTTTTATACTGAAACTAAGAGGAGGGAGAATCATGTCGCCTAAGAATCAGCGTTGGTCAGAGATTATAGTGGAAAATATCCTGTTGATAATAGCCCTGTTCTCCATCTTCATTATCGGTTTGATTACCTGGTTTGTGGTCAGCTCCGGTTATCCGGTGCTAAGGGAAGTCGGGGTTTGGCAGTTTATGACCGGCCAAAACTGGCGGCCGACCGCTGGAGAGCTAGGGATCTGGCCGATGATTGTCGGTTCAGTTTATGTAACCATTGGCGCGTTAGTGATCGGGGTGCCTCTGGGGGTTATGGGGGCGATCTTTTTA
>CAYXHK010000080.1:3131-9152 GCA_964464665.1 uncultured Syntrophomonadaceae bacterium | reverse complement strand
TCTGGAATAAGGAAATGGCTGAGCTCAATCCGGTTGATGCTGAGAAACTTGGGGTTAAGACTGGAGACCAGGTTAAGGTTACCTCCCGGCGCGGCGAGGCAGTAACTGCAGTCCAGGTGACTGACCGGGTATTACCAGGGGTCATCTGGATGTCGTTCCACTTCAATGCTACCCCCACCAACGCTCTGACCAGCCATCACCTGGATCCGATCACCGGAACCGGCGAGTACAAAGTGGCTGCAGTCAAGCTTGAGAAAGTAGGATAGGGGGTATTAGAAATGGCAGACTTCAAAGAAATAATAAGTGCTTATAAGACCATACCCGGCGGAATCATTGAGGCGTTCCATGCTATACAGAAAGAGTACAGTTATATACCGGAAGAGTCAGTGGTAGAAGCGGCTGCTGCTTTTAACATATCCAAGGCCAGAGCATATGGGGTAGCAACCTTCTATTCCTATTTTAAGGTCGGCAAAAGAGGCAAAAACGTTATCCGGATCTGCGAGAGCGCTCCCTGCCATGTAGCCGGCGCTGACAAAGTGGTGGCGGCACTGGAAAAGGAACTGGGCATCAAGATGGGTGAAACGACCAGTGACGGTAAGTTCACCCTGGAGTTCGCCGAATGTGTGGGTCAGTGTCAGGCGACCCCGGTTATAACCATCAACAGTGTACCCTACGGAGATGTGACCGCTGAAAAAGTCGGTGACATTTTGGCAGCATATAAATAAACCAGAAAGGAGGGAATACAGTGGCACAAGAGATGCGCATTGTTTTGCGCAATTACGGAAAGATAGATCCACTCAAAATCGAGGATTATATCGGTGTCGGAGGATACCAGTCACTGACCAAGGCCCGGAACCTGGGCCAGGCGGCAGTGATCGATGAAGTCAGGACATCGAACCTGCGCGGACGCGGCGGAGCTGGCTTCAATGCCGGTATGAAATGGGGTTTTAGTTTTAACACCCCGGCTGATCAGAAATATGTGATATGCAACGCTGATGAGGGTGAACCCGGAACCTACAAGGACCGCATTATCCTGGAAAACGACCCGCACACCGTGTTGGAAGGCATGGCCATCTGCGGATACGCCATCGGAGCAACCAAGGGTTTCATCTATTGCCGGGGCGAGTATCCCTATGTGGCGGATGTCCTTAACACGGCCATAGACCAGGCTAAGGCTTGGGGCGTTCTTGGGGATTTTGACATTGAGGTACGCATGGGCGCCGGTGCCTACGTCTGCGGGGAGGAGACCGCTTTGATCGAATCCATTGAAGGGCATCGCGGCGAACCCCGTTTCAAACCCCCCTTCCCGGGAGTAGCCGGACTGTGGGGTAAACCTACCGTGGTCAATAACGTGGAAACCTTCGCCAATATACCGGTCATCATCGAGAAGGGGGCGGAATGGTTCAGCAGTATCGGGGCAGCCAAATATCCGGGCACCAAGGTGTTTACTCTCACCGGTGATGTAGTAAATAAGACCTTCTTTGAACTCCCCACCGATGTCACTATCCGGGATGTGGTGTTTGGCATGGGCGGCGGTGTCAAAGACGGCAAGAGATTCAAAGCGGTCCAGATAGGCGGGACCTCGGGAGGACTTATCCCTGAGAGCCTGCTCGACACCCCGGTCGATTTCGATTCCATGGCCGCGGTCGGCGCTACCCTGGGTTCCGGCGCAGTTTTCGTGATGGACGAGGATACCGATTTGGTGGAGGTCATCGAGCGGATCAGCAAGTTCTTCGAACATGAATCCTGCGGCAAATGTGCCCCCTGCCGGGAGGGCACTAAGCGGATGCATGAAATTGTCAGCAGGGTAAACAAAGGGTTGGCTAATGCGGAGGACATTGCGCTGTCGGAACGGCTGGGCCGGGTAATGACCAGGGCTTGTTTGTGCGGCCTAGGCCAGGCGGCCCCGGCACCGCTGCTGACCACACTGGCCCATTTCCGGCCGGAATTCAACGCCAAGCTCGGTTAGGGGACTATAACCAAACTATAGGGGATTATAACCGTACTAGTTGATGATGAAAGGCGATGAATAATATATGAATTTTATGCCTCCTGCGGAAATAGCCGCAGCGGTATGCAGCGCCGGCAAGGCCAAAGCGGAAATGGCGTTGGGCAAGCTCTGCCTGTTAGGAATTTTGGCCGGTGTTTATATCGGTTTCGGAGCCAACCTGGCTACCAAGATCGGTTCCATGGAAGCCTCGGGAACATCCGGGGGTCAGTTCCTGTTCGGCGCCGTCTTCTCAGTAGGTCTGATGTTGGTAGTAATCGCCGGTGCGGAACTGTTTACCGGCAACAACATGGTCTGTATGGCCTCGGTCATGAACGGCCAGGCCGGTTGGGGCGGACTGCTCTACAACTGGACGATAGTCTGGATCGCCAATTTCGCCGGCTCGCTGCTGCTGGTTTATATCGTCTACTACAGTGGATACTGGGGAGGGGCCGATGCTGCTGCCGGAACAGCAGTGGTCAGCGCCCATGGCGCCAAGGCATTGGCGATCGCCAAGGGCAAACTGACCCTCACCTGGGGCCAGGCCTTCCTGCGGGCTATCTTGTGTAACTGGCTGGTCTGTCTGGCAGTATGGATGGCCTTCGCGGCTAAAGACATTGTCGGCAAGATATTTGCCATCTTATTTCCGATCATGGCCTTCGTATCCAGTGGCTTTGAGCATAGTGTAGCCAACATGTTTTTCATCCCCATGGGCGTGACTATCGCCCAGAATGCTCCGGAAGCTGCTGCCACTGCTTTGAAGATGAGCCCCGAGGCGGTCTTGGGCCTGTTTAATTACAGCACGACCTTTATGAACAACCTCATCCCGGTCACCCTGGGCAATATCGTCGGGGGAGCATTCTTCGTTGGCATGTTCTACTGGGCCGTATACCTGAGAAAACCGGCGGCCGCCAAGCAAGACAAGGGTGTATCAGCGTAATAGGATCGTCACCGACCTTGAGTTATTGGGTTTTCGTCAATTCTGCCTGGGGCGGAGCCAGCGTAAAACTGGAAGCTCTTAACACAAACCAGTGGAGCGGAGTAAAGTTTTCGCTGGCTTCCTTTATGGCGGCCAACAAACAGTGAGGGAGGAGTGATTCAATGCTAAAAAACGATTGCTCCCAGAATATCCGAGATGAATGCGGCTAGGCATAAATTTGATTTACTGAACTCTCAAAAATTCGTTAAAAAAGTGTCATAAAAAGGCCGCCATTTCGGAAAACCGAAAGGTGGCCTTAAGTTATACTGAAGATTATACTTTAGTTTTTCCAAGGGTAAATTCTGAATCCGGCTACAAGGATGGTTTCGATTTTCATAGGAGCAGAAGTTTGAAACAATAACCCAGTTTCATTTCGTTTTGTGCCTTTCGCAGAAAGGAATGGTCATATGTTTTGCTTGGCAGATATCTTACCCGAGAAAGGTCAGCAGGCAAGAAGGCAATTTGGAATGAACTGCGGCAGATGACTTGCCTCAGCAGGCAAATCAGAATGAACTACGACAGATTTTTAACCTCACTAGAAAGTTGGCGGGGTCACCGCTGCCAGGAATATGGAAAGTTTGCTGGAAACATTCGTCCACTTGTGCTGCATAGTGCTGGGATAGTAAATAGTATCGCCTTTCTCCAGCATATACTTCTCTTCGTTACCGGTTTCCGGATCTATAAGTGACACCTCAAACCGGCCTTCAATGACAAAGCCAAATTCTTCGCCTTCATGCTGCATATAACCGATACTGGCGCCTGGCTGTACTCGAAAATAAATCGGTTCAATAAGGTGCTCTTGGCTGCTTTTCGCCAACAGCAGCGCTTCAACGCCTTCTATTTCATAACCCAGTACTGGGGCCTGGCTGAGGGGAACCATTCTTCCCCGCTCGTCCTTTTTATTATCCAGATCGGCTATGGTCGCACCATAGAAAGCCAGCAGTTTCTGCAGTTTGGAGAAACTGATGCCGCTGCGGCCATTTTCCACCATGCTTAAAAAAGACGCCGTAAAACCCAGGGCCTCGGCTACCTCTTGCAGGGTGTAACCTTTTTTCAGGCGCAGATTGTTTAATTTGTGGCCCAACGCCCACAGACTTTCGTTCATGCTCATTGTCATAACCTCATTTCAATTACACTTAAATATTAACCATTAAAATCAGGCGAATAATATATTAAATGATACCAGTTGTTTTGGCAATGGGAAAAAGCAATAAAAGCAAGAAAAATATAAAAAGTGTATTGACTTGTAATTAAATATAGCATAACATATAAATAACACTTAAACAATAAGCGAAACCTAAAAGTAAAGGGAGGGATGCCATTATAAGCAACACTGACATTTTAAATGGTGACCAGAGAATTCGCCCCAGTTAAAGGCCGCAGAACGGCAAACGGATGACAAACGAAGGTTGGGTTAAAATTTTTTGCATAACGTTACTCTACTCTTTAATGTTTCTTTACTTTAATTTTAAAAGTTTACCTAGCTTTATTCTTTAAGGTTACTTACTTTAATCTATTCAGAGCAGATTAAATTACATTAGATTTTAATGGAGGTGCGAGAACATGGCTGCTGATAAAGTCAACTGGAGCTATATCGACGAGTGGAAAAAGAAAGAAGAGTTCAAGACTATTTGGATTCCTTATGGTTTCCCCGAGATAGTTGACCCGGTAAACACCAAGTACGCTACCGGGATCGAAGTCCAACCCGCTTGGAACATCCCTCAGAAGATCGCTATTTCCACCACCATCACCGGGGCTTTCTACAGCAATCGAGCTAATCCCAATCATCCCCAGACCCCGGATGAGATCTACCAGTCTGCCCGTGAGGCCTGTCTGGCTGGCGCACCCATCATCCATATCCACGTGCGCGACAAGGATGGTTATAACGTCCTCGACCCGGAACTGTTCCATCGGGTGATTGACCCGCTGCGCAAAGAGTTCCCCCAAACCGTTTTTGACGGATGCATGGTGCCCTTCGGGACCGGGGAGTGGGACAACATGGTTCAGGTGTTAAACGATAAACTCCTGGACGTCACCCCCATCAACACCGTGGCCGCCTACTGCGGCGACACCCTGTTCGTCAAGCCGCCTCATGTCATGATCGAAAAGACCCGGATCGTCCAGGAAAGCGGCTGCAAACCGCAGATCGCCATATACTCAGACGGCGACATTGACAACGCTGACCGCTACCTGATCAAGACCGGACTGCTGCAGAAACCATACCATTGGATCATCCTTCCGACCCTGCCGGGTGGCAGCCCGATGCAGAATCCCAAAGCCATGGTCGAGGGGCTGATGTTTATGTATAACCGGATCATGGAGATTGACGACAAGTCGGTGATCATCGTCTGCGCGGCTGGAAGGGCTTCCAGCTACTTGGCCACCTTTGCTTCGCTGCTGGGACTTCACATCCGGGTCGGCATGGAAGACACCGTGTGGAAGTGGCCGCACCGCAACGAAATGATTTCAAACAACGCCGAACACTTCAAGTCGTTCAAGCAGCTGGTCGAACTGCTGGGCCGCGATGTCGCCACTCCCAACGAGTACCGCGAGATGATCGGCCTGCCGCTTAAGTAAGATAAACATTTGTAGATTAAGTAAAATTAACAGGTTCAATAGAGTATAATAAACAGCTTTTATTGAGTAAAATAAGCAGCATCTACAAAGTAAAATAATAACTTCTATAAGAGTAAAATAAGCAGTTTCATAAGCAACTTCTATAGAGTATGCTGAACCGCTTTTATTGAGCCAGGGTATACGGCTGCGGATACAATAACATCAAGACAAACAGTTGCCGGATGAATAGCTGTAAAATGAATAGCTATGGGATACAATAGAATGGGTAGGTGAGGTGGGAACAGTAACAGTCCCCCTCACCTACCAAACAGGGGCTTTCTTCCAACCTTTGTTGTTCGATAAACTTCGGAAGGGACTGTCCCTCTATAAACCGGGTCTTCCAATGAAAACCCGGTTTTCCCTTCTTAGACAAACTCCGGGAGGGGACTGACAAATTTCGGGCGAGGACAAAATTCGGACGGGGACTGCCCCCGGGAGG
>CAYXHK010000080.1:1868-3121 GCA_964464665.1 uncultured Syntrophomonadaceae bacterium | reverse complement strand
AGTCCTCCTCACCCCCCAAAACAGGGGCTTTCTTCCGATCTTTGTTGTTCGATAAACTTTGGAAGGGACTGTCCCTCTATAAACCGGGTCTTCCAATGAAAACCCGGTTTTTCCTTCTTCGACAAACTATAAACTATGAGAGGGGACTAACAAATTCCCAGGCGAGGACAAAATTCGACGGGGACTGTCCCTGGGAGGCAGGAGGTTAAAGACAATGTTTAACAGTGCTTGGTTGACATCTATCGATTTATTAAGCGACACTTTATCTGAACTTATCACCGTCAGTGGGGTCACCGGCCAGGAGGACGCCGTGGCCGATAAGATCATAGAGATGCTTTCGCCACTGCCGCTGGAGATCAAGCGGGATCCGCTGGGCAATCTGATTGCAACCCTCAATCCCGGGGCCACCCCCAAAATCGCTTTTTTTGCGCATATGGACGAGATCGGCTGGGTGGTGAAAAAAATCGACCGGCAGGGTTTTCTCCACCTTTATCCGCTGGGCGGCGTGCCGGAAAACAGCCTGCGGGGACAGTGGGTCCGGGTGAGCACCCGGTTGGGCCCTATTCCCGGGGCGGTAGTATCAAAACCGCCTCATCTGGCGGCCAGCGGTGAAGAATTGACTGCGGTGGACGTAGGGGCAAATTCCTTCGCCGAAGCGGAAGGCATGGGCATCAGGCCGGGGGATCCGGTTATCATCGAGCGGGAGTACCAACGGATGGTGAATCCCGAACGGGCGATCGGCCGCTGTTTTGACAACCGCATGGGTTGTGCCTTGCTCATCCACCTGCTGCGGCATTTCGCTGATTACGGCCTGGAAGGGAGCTTGGTAGCGGTTTTCACTGCCACGGAAGAGCACGGTATGAGCAACTACAGCCGGGGTTTTGGCCTTTTTGGTCCCGGAGCGCGGGGAGCCTGGCTGCCGGCGCAGACGGAGCAGCCGGACCTGGCTTTTGTGGTGGACAGCAATACCTGTTCCGATCTGCCGGGTTTACCCGAATACGAGGTAGTGGTAGAGGCCGGCCACGGCCCGGTGCTGCGCTTTCTCGATGACCTGACGATCATTCGGCGGGAGATGCGCGATTTCATGCTCGACACGGCAGCTGAACTGGGCATCCATGTGCAGACCGGGTTTTCCAAGTCTTATACCGATGCTTCCGTGGTGCAGTTTGCCGGCGTTCCGACCGGGGTTATCGGAATTCCCCTGCGCTATATCCATTCGCCGGCCCAGGTACTACATCTGCCTGACTTGCTTG
>CAYXHK010000080.1:0-1768 GCA_964464665.1 uncultured Syntrophomonadaceae bacterium | reverse complement strand
CCCCTGCGCTATATCCATTCGCCGGCCCAGGTACTACATCTGCCTGACTTGCTTGCCTCTGTACGCTGGGCGGCAGCCCTGACCTTGAAGGCGAAGGATTATCCCAGTATGAAGAAGTGACTTAATTGAAAATCCCAAGTATTCGCTAGTTGTCTGCACAGGAAGGACTATCCCAGTATGAAGAAGGGATACTAACACTTGCAGTAAAAAATACACAAAACATTACGATAGCTTCTAAATATTTAAAGCCGATTGAGACAGCGGTGATGCGGTCTTAATTGGCTTTAAATATGTGAAAATGGCTTCAATTCCATTATTTGACCAGTAGTAATAAGGGTTCTTATATATATGGCATTGGTGAATTGAATATAACCGGCTGTTATTTTTGTGACGGTTTTAGAGGGCTGTAATATAATTTTATACTTTTATCCTCTATTGTTTAGCTTATATTTTTTATTTAAGGGCCAAGGTTTAAGCTTGCGGCAGGGTAAAGGTGAAAGTAGTGCCCTGCCTGATCTCGCTGCTGACGGATACGCTCCCGCCGTGCAGTTCGATCAGTTGCCGGGCAATGGCCAAGCCGAGTCCGGTGCTGTCTTTCGAGCGACTGCGCGATTTGTCCGCTTTAAAGAATCTCTCCCAGATAAACGGGAGGTCTTCCGCCGCGATACCCATACCGGTATCGCGAATTTGTATTTCCACCATCGCCGGCTGTGGCTGCAGGCACTGCGGTTGATGCTCGCGCGGCTGTTCGTACGGGTACTGGTGATCGCGCGGCTTCGGGTGCTGCTGCGGGCGCTGGTGCGACATCTGGTGCGTGCGCGACTGCGGTCGTTCGTGCGGCTGCCGGTGTTGCGGTTGATGTTCACCAGGCCGCTGGCATGGCGGTTGGTGCGTACGCTGCTGCAGGTTTTCGAACGGCAGCTGCTGCTGTTGGGTCAGGCACGCATCGCTGTCCGAGCGGGCGTGCAGCGCGACTTGGACCAGTCCGCCGGCCGGCGTATAGTTGAGTGCGTTATCCAAAAAGATGATCAGGATCTGTTCCAGCCGGTCGCCGTCGCCCAAAACGGCCGGCAGGTCCGGATCTGCCTCCAGTTCAATCGTCAAACCTTGGTCGCGGGCACGGGACTCGTAGCGGGAAATCAGCCCCACAGTCAGGGGATAAAGCTCCACTTTTTCTTTTTCTAAAGCGGCCTTGCCCGACTCCAAGCGGCTCAGATCCAACAGTTCGGTGATCAGACGCTCCATGCGCAGCGTTTCTTCCTGAATGATCTGCAGGTATTTGTCGCGGTCCGAGTCAACTAAAGCTGGGTCGGACAGCACCTGGGTATAACCTCTGACCAGCGTGAGCGGTGCCCGCAGCTCGTGGGAAACGTTAGCTACAAAGTCCCGGCGCATCTGTTCCAGCTTCTCCGCTGCGGTCATGGCGCGGTCCAGTTCTTTGGCCAAATGATTCAGGGAACCACCCAGTTCGCCCAATTCGTCATCCGTTGGCGCGGCTACGCGCTGGTAGTATTCTCCCTGCGCCATGGCCAGAGCCACCCGGTTCATTTCCCGCAGCGGCCGCGTAATGTAGCGGGCCAGGTAATACCCGAGCAGCAGGGCCAGACCGCATGAAATCAGCAGGGTAAAGAAAATCAGCCGATTCGTCGAAGAAATCAGGCTCGAAAGGTCAGCGGTCGGCGAGTTGATAAAAACCGCGCCGATGATCGTGGCGGGATCAGTTTGCTGTGGAATCGGCACCGCGACCGAGAGCTGAGGCTCATCGGTT
>CAYXHK010000079.1:5782-9152 GCA_964464665.1 uncultured Syntrophomonadaceae bacterium | reverse complement strand
GCGAGGCCAAGGCCGGTTCCATTATCCTTGGTAGTCAGGAACGGAGTCCCTAATTTATCTAATAATTCCTGGGATATCCCTTTACCCTGGTCCGCCACTTCCAGCCAAACCTCGCCTTGAGACAAACGGGTTCTGATGGTTAACAAACCCCCGGGCGACATGGCCTCTATCCCGTTACGGGTTAAATTCATAATCAGCTGGCAGATTTCCTTCTCGTCCAGCAGTAAGAATGGCACCTCATCCAGCTGTAAGATTAAACTCTTATCAGTCATTAGCGCATCCGAATTGATTATGGGATAAAGCTTATTAATTATCAGGTTAAGGCTAACCGGCTTTGATATAATCTTCTTATTTCCGGCCAGGGACAAATAATTGGTGATAATCTCGTTAGCCCGATCGATTTCTTCTATCATCAGCTTGAAAATTCCCTCATCTGTCGCGTACTCCCGTTTTTGTCCCAATATTTGCATAAAACCGCGCACCGTGGTCATTGGATTCCTGATCTCATGGCAGATTGAGGCCGCCATTACTCCCACCAGTTTCAAGCGGTCCAAACGGGTTAATTCTAGTTCTAGATTCAGCTGCTCCGTTATGTCGGTCACTACGCTCATGAGGCAGTCCTCTCCCTGAATATGTAAAGATTCGGTAGATAACAGCCCATAGCGGACTTCCCCTGATTTGGTTAAAAAGCTAACTCTTCGATTGGTAATTGATTCTTTAAGCTCCAGCATTATCTGCTTGCCGCCAACCCCGACTTCAGAATCGATTGGATGAAAGAATTCCTGTTTTCCCAAATTCTCTAAATCACCTAGGTCATAACCGGTATTTTTCAGCCAGCTTTGATTTACGTCAACATATCGGCCGTTCTTCGGCGACCTGATTGCAATCAAATTGGGACTTAGATTGAAAATCTTAAAGAACCGCTCTTGGGTAATCAGGTGCTCGTCAATTTCCTGCTTCAATTCTTGATTAATCGCTACTAATTCCGCGGTTCGCGATTCAACCAGTTTCTCGAGGTTCGTATTGGTATAATTCAGTTTTTCGTAAGCCTTTTCCAGCTCAAGGCTTCGCTGCTCCAAAAGCCGGCTTTGTTCGTTTAGCTGATTATAATTTTTATGCAGCTTTACCAAGGCTTCAATCTTCCACCTGAGAAGATCCGGGTGGAATGGTTTAATAATATAATCAAAGGCTCCTACCGAGTAGGCCCGGGCAACATAGTGGGCGGCTTGATTGAGCGCGGTAATAAAAATTATTGGAATATGCCGGGTCTTTTCCCGGGATTTTATCAACCGGGCAGTTTCGAATCCATCCAGTTCCGGCATCTGAACATCAAGAATGATCGCCGCAAAATTTTCTTTCAACAACTGTTTAAGGGCCTCAGTTCCGGAGGTTACACTAATCAAATTGTAACCTTGCGGGGATAGTACCGCTTCCATGGCCAGCAAATTTTCGGGATGATCGTCAACCAGCAGAATATTAACCTTTTGAGCTGCGGAAAGTTCTTTGAATGAATTCTTTTTGCTTAAATTCTTCTTGGTTAAATTCACCTCGGTCAGATTCACCTCGCTTGCGATACAACTTTTGTTTGCGGTCAATGCATTCGTAACAGCTTCCATGTTTAATATTTTCTATCCCTTCTTTAGAGCCCAAGCCTAAATAACCTGGAGCACTTAAACTCTTTACAAATAAGTCATGAACGTGATTTTGCAGCTGATAATTGAAATAGATTAATACATTTCGGCAGATTATAACCTGAAATTCATTAAAAGAACTATCCGTAGTCAAGTCATGCGCGGCAAAAACGATGTTCTTCCGTAAAACGGAATCAAAAATCGCGTTCTTGCCTTGCACCTGATAATATTCAGCAAAGGCGTTATTACCCCCGCTCCTGATGTAATCCCGAGTATAATTGCGCATTTTTTCCAAAGGGAAAACACCCGCTTCGGCTTTCTTTAAAACCTCCTCGTTAATGTCTGTCGCGTAAATTTGGGTCCGCTCATACAGACCCTCCTCATGCAATAAAATGGCCATTGAGTACACCTCTTCCCCAGAGGAGCATCCCGCGTGCCACACCCTAAGGAATGGACATTTTCTCAGTTCAGGAACGATTTTTTCCCGAAAAGCCAGAAAAAACCCGGGATCACGAAACATTTCCGTTACATTAATCGTGAAATCCTGAAAAAGCTTCTCCATAACCACCGGTTTATGCAGCACCCGTTCTTGCAGTCCGGACACAGTTTGCAGATTTTCCATGGCCATCCGGTGCTGGATACGCCGCCTGATTGAAGGATACGCATAATTCCTGAAATCGTATCCGTAATGTCGGTAAATAGCTTCCAACAACAGCTGGATTTCTATTTTTTCCAGGTCTTCATATCCTTTGTCTGGTTCGTACCTTTCGAAAACTGCTTTAATTCTAGATCACCCGCCTGTATAACCAAACTTTAATCAAAGACATCAGCTGCTTTATCTCCACCGGTTTCCGCAAATAATCGGATGCTCCGGCCTCAATACACTTTTTGCGGTCATGTTTCATGGCTTTGGCGGTCAGCGCAATGATGGGCAGCCCTTGGAATTCCGGCATCTGTCGAATCATTCGGATTGTTTCGTAACCGTCTAGCTCCGGCATCATAATATCCATCACCACGAGGTCTATTTCCGAATTACTGCGAAGCAGATTAATCGCTTCCCGGCCATTTTCGGCAAACAGAACCTTAAGATTTCTCATCTCTAAAGCCGTGGTCAAGGCAAACACGTTGCGCATGTCATCATCAACCAGTAAAATAGTCTTTCCCGCCAGCTGATTATCTGCCTCGTCTTTTTCCAGACTGACTTCCAGCGGTTCAGATAAATTCTCGATCGCTGCCGGTTTAGGATAGACTGGCGGATCTTCTAATTGCATAACCGTATAATCAACGGGCAGATAAAGTATAAAAGTACTGCCTCGGCCTTCCTCGCTTTCTAACTCTATTAAGCCGCCGAGTAACTTAGCGGTATCCCGGCAGATTGAAAGTCCGAGGCCGGTACCGCCGTATTTGCGGCTGGTGCCTCCAGAGGCCTGCCTAAACGCTTCAAAAACAAGGTCCTGCTTATGCTTAGGGATTCCAATGCCATTATCAGACACTGAAACCTCGAGGACCACGGACGATTGCTGCAGCAAGGGGTATTCTTCACTGAATTTTCTTTCCGCCCTTCCGAATTTTAGGATCACCTTGCCCGTTTCCGTAAATTTGAAGGCATTTGAGAGAAAGTTGACCAGAATTTGCTTTAACCGATGCTCATCCGTAAAAATAATATCCGGCAAACTATCATCAAGAATTACGGAAAAACCCAACTTCTTCCTGAGAGCAACCGGGGTAAACTGGCGTTC
>CAYXHK010000079.1:1502-5772 GCA_964464665.1 uncultured Syntrophomonadaceae bacterium | reverse complement strand
TACCCGATTCAATCTTAGTCAGATCAAGAATATCATTAATCAGGTTGAGCAAATCTTTGCCGGACAGGTGAATCGTCTTGGCGAACTCCACTTGATTTAAGGTTAAGTTGCCTTCCGAATTGCTGGCCAAAAGCTCCGCCAAAATCAGCATGCTATTTAGCGGGGTCCGTAATTCGTGCGACATGTTGGCTAAGAATTCAGATTTAAACTGGGAAGCTTGTGACAATTTCCGGTTTTTATCCTCTAATTCCAGCCGGATGGTTTCTAATTCCCGACTCCGCTGTTCCGATTGCCGATTCTGTACCTCCAGTTGCTCATTGATACTTTTTAGTTCCTCGTGCTGGGACTGCATTTCCTCAGATTGCCCCTGCAGTTCTTCGGACTGCGCCTGCAATTCTTCGTTTAAAACCTGGGTTCCTTCTAAAAGAGCCTTTACTCTCATCTGTTGAGCGACACTGTTTAAAGTAACCCCCATATTCCCGGTGACTTGCTCCAGCAGGGTTTGCTCTAACTGGCTGAAAGGCTTGAATGAGGCTAACTCTAAAACGGCTAAAACCTGTCCTTGGTGTTCTATCGGCAAGATCATGATGCATGCCGGGTTCCCGGTCCCCAGACTGGAAGATATCTGAAGGTAGTCTTTGGGAACTTCGTCAAGCCGGATCAACCGATTATCCTGGGCGCTTTGTCCAGCCAGCCCCTCTCCTAACATAAATCCATTAATCCCAACTTCTCTGGAATCATCAGCGTAAGCCGCTAGTTTCCGGTAACCCTTGGACGCCTCTTCCTCCCGGATAAATATTGAACCATAGCTGGCTCCGACCATCGGCGCCAGTTCACTGATAACCGATTTTGCCAGAGATTCCAGATCTGGAACCCCCTGGTATAAGGTAGCGATTTCAGCGATGTTGGTCTTAAGCCAATTCTGGTCTTGGTTAAACTGATTAAATTTCTTTTCCCGCCGGGCGTGTTCTTCGATCGAATCCGCCATTTGATTGTAAGCAACCGCAATCTCCCTAATCTCGTCTTTGGTCTCTATCTCAATTCTCGGCAGGTCTTCCTGTTGGCTGGAGGCGGAAGTAATCACTGATGATATTTTTCTGACGGTGCGAATTATACTATTCATAACCCAGAATGAAATTAAGGCGGCTGCAACGAAAAAGAATATCGAGAATAAAACCGCCAACTGCTTGAACAGTCCGAAAGACTCCTGAGAACGCTGCAGCGCCGCTCCCATTAACTGTTCCTGTACGGTTCTCATATCGTTTATCGATTGGTCAAGGTTCGTCCTTAAGATTACTGCTTCCTGGCTCAATATCAAGTTATTGACCTCAAGGTTTCGGCCCTCGCTTTTAGCTTGGATGATCCGGTGGGCCAAATCATCGTACGCTTGATAATTGTAATTTAGCGAGGCAAATATGGAAATTCCTTCGGGGGTGACCAAATTATTTTGCAGATACCCCAGTTCCTGCGCAATAATAAGCTCCGATCTGGATATTTGATCGATATCCCGGTCGATCTCAGTTAGATTCCTTATATTTATATAAAGGAGACTCCGGCTGATATTGTTAATTTCATATCTGATATTATTTACACTATTAACCTTGACGTATCGGTCTTCTATGATCTCCTCGGTATTTTGTATGTTCAGGTTCAAACTATAAAACATATACAAAAGAAGGAAAATCACCAGGGTAATAATCAAACCAAAACCAATCAGCAATTTGTTCCTTAAGCTCAGGCTAGCCACTTTTTATTTATCCCCCAATATAATTATGATATAAATTTTGACATTAATCTTACATATTTGATTTATTTCTTTGAAATCCTGCATTTGAATTCTCTGAATATAATCTAAAAGCAGAAAGACGTCGAACTTGCTGCCGGTCGATGCCCAGTTTTATTTTCCGTTGATTTGGCCAAAGATTCGCTGGTAATGCGCTTGCAGCTTTAAAACGGGACCGCTGATTGAGTTTTTCGCCAGTTTAATTAATAACGGAAGCCGGCTAAACTGGTCCGGGCTATCGTCAATCAGATAGGTTAAAGTTGAGGATGGCCCCTTGAGCCCTTCCTCCTCCAGATCTACTCCCTCCGCGGTGGCTTCCACTAATAAATCATCCAGCGCCGCTCCTCTTTGGGCCTCGCGCTTTAGCTGACCGGCCATTTCTTTAAGCTGGCCATCACTTAAGGCATCCAACCTTCGTTTTTTTACTGCAGCCAGGACGTTTTGGAGAGACGCTAAATTGGTTTCAATGGCATTTTGGCGATTATGAAAGGCATTTTTAAGCGCACTAAATCGTTCAAACACAAAAAACCCTCCCGCAAAAGTTTTTATGCCTAATTAAATAAATGATTCATAAGACTCCTCTTTTTGACTGAGCAGTCTTTGGGTTAATAGTTAATTAGGCTGGAAGGGTTTCGAGTGTTTTTAGATTAGGCCGGCCAATAAACAGCCGCCGGCTAAAGAGATAATTTAAGTCCAAGGAGAACAGGAAATGATTGGAGGAACGAAAAAGATGGCTGACTGAAGCCAGTCGGAGGTTGGTCTGCTGCGGCAAGCGTCCGCAGAAAAACAAAACAGCAATATTTAAAAGGTACAGCAGGTTTAAAAAGGGCCAATATAACATAGCGGCTTTTGCGCTGGCTGGTAAACTAATCCGGAAAAAGCCGCTGCTTAATGACCCCGCCTTATACCATAAAGCGGCCAATAAAGTTATAATAGTTGATAAATACATCTTTGATTTCCCTTTTTAATGGGCTGTAAAACTCAATATAACGCTGCTTAACCCAATATGCTTTTTTTTAAATCAGCATAAATCTAATTCAACTTAAATCTTATTATATATGATTAAGCTCCATTTTTCATTCATTTTGCAAAGGAGGTTTAAATCATGCCCCCTGACAACTTCCTGGCTAAGCTACTGCTGGATTATCTCCTTTTGATTAATCTGATCACTGGTTGTCTCTTTGCCTGGGATAAATTCCTGGCTAAACAACCCGGCTCAGGGCGCATCTCGGAACGCAATTTGCTTCTCGCCGCTTTTTTGGGCGGTGCCCCTGGGGGCCTGCTGGCCATGTATGCTTTCCGGCATAAAACCCGACACTTAAAATTCAAGCTAGGGCTGCCCTTGCTGCTTTTGCTGCAGGTTGGTCTTTTCATCTTCATCCGCTTCTATTAATCAGAACGCAGGGTCAACGAGGGGCCAGCGTATGTATACATTGATTTTCTGCGAAAAATGACGGTATAATATAACATATAATTTTATTTGAAGGGAACGGGTTTATGAAGCTTATTTATACAGGCAAGACAAAGGATGTATATCTGCTGGAAGACAGCAACTATCTGCTCCAATTCAAAGACGATGTCACGGGCGAAGACGGAGTTTTTGATCCCGGTTCCAACACCGTGGGTGGTAAAATTGAAGGGGTCGGCAAAGCGGATCTTAGACTGACTAAATACTTTTTTGAAATATTGAATCAACACGGCGTTCCCAACCATTACCTGGATGCAAATATTGAAAAGGCCACAATGACAGTTAAACCCGCCAAGGTATTTGGCAAGGGTTTAGAAGTAGTTTGCCGCTATCGGGCGGTAGGCAGTTTTTATCGGCGCTACGGCGATTACGTAGAAAACGGCCAGCCTTTGGACGCTTTTGTGGAAGTAACCCTTAAGGATGATGACCGTCAAGACCCGCCAATCACGGAAGATGCTTTAGAGATTCTGGGACTGTTGACTAAAGCGGAATATGCCACCTTAAAAGAGCTGACCCGAAAAATTGCTGGGATCATCAAGGACGAGTTAGCCAAAAAAGACATCGAACTGTACGACATCAAATTTGAGTTTGGAAAGCACGGCCAAGCTGAAGAGATTATCCTGATTGATGAAATCTCCGGTGGCAATATGCGGGCCTTTAAAGACGGTCAACAGATTCAGCCTTTAGAATTAGATAAACTGGTAGTCGGGAATTAACTCTAAACCATTAGGAATGAGTACTTAAAACAAGGCTTTACCGACCATCATGGCTTAAACGACCAGCCTTTAAAATCTAAAATGGTAATGATTTACCCGATTACGCGTTATCATTCGGGACAGGTAGGCTGCCTTATTATTTAATCTGGAACCGATTTACCGAAATAAAATCAACGGCATCCCTTATTTAAGGGATGCCGTTGATTTTAAGTAAGTTTATAAGCTTTAAATTATTTCCGCTTATAAGGCTAGCTTTACTAACTTTCCTGCATCTTGCCTCAAGGCTGCCTCTGCCTCAAGGCC
>CAYXHK010000079.1:0-1402 GCA_964464665.1 uncultured Syntrophomonadaceae bacterium | reverse complement strand
CCCGCTTTGACCTTGAAGGTGTAATCAGTATCTTCTTCCAGACTAGCTATAGTTATACTAGTTCCGTCGGCGTCCAGGGTTTCAATCAAAGAACCGTTCTGGTAAAGCCGGTATTGGGTTACTTCCACGTTATCCAAAGCCTCGGGCCATTCCAGGGTAACTGCGGAATCCGTAATATCGCTGGCTGCCAATTTGGCATTAGCCGGCCAGGTGGGACTTTCCTCATCCGCATCTGCTTCTTTAGTGGTTACTATAAGCGAGGGGCCATCGCCGCTCCAGTTGCCGGCGGCATCTCTCGCCTCTACCGTGAATTCGTACTCCTCGTCTGCTTCTAAGTCAGAGATAGTAGCGGTAAGGATTGCTCCCACCAGCTTTTCTTTATCTACACCATTCAACTCATATGTTATTTTGTAGCCGGTAACTTTTTCGTTATCCTTGGCCGCAGTCCAGCTTAAAACCACGCGGTTAGCGCCAAGTTTGTCTGCATTGAGTTCGCTGTCCGCCGGCCAGGTCGGAGCAGTTTTATCGACCAAATCATCATCGTCTTTGTCTTCTAAAAATCTCTCCAGGATGGCAGCCATTTCTGCTCTTTTAACCAGACGATTGGGATTAAATTTTCCATCCGGGTAGCCTTTGACATATCCTGCCTTATAAAGAGCCAAGATATAGCCGAAATCTTCATCCGACATTAATTTCGAATCTTTAAAGGGGTTAACGTCATTTTTGCCTAGGGTTACGGGGTCCAGCCCCAGAGCTTTGGCTATTTGCACACAAGCGGTAAGCCGGTCACATTGTACCTGGGAGTTAAACCTTTTTAAGTTAATATATTTGTTTTTAAGACCTTTCTTTACGGACTTTTTAGCCCAGCCGGGAACATTCTTTAATTCCTGATCATCTTCGGTTAATACTTCATCTTCGTCATCATAGTCAATACCCAGCTTATCCAGTTTCTCTTTAACCAGACGGTCAACCAGCACCGCTACTTCAGCTTGGGTGACTAAATTTTCCGGGCGGAAAGTTCCGTCTTCATAACCGTTGAACAGCCCTCTAACTTGCAGGATAATAATTGACCCTTTTCCCCAGTGATTCTCAATATCTGAGAAAGATTGTTTTTTCTCCCAGCCTTTCCCATTGCCGGGCTTAGCCATGGCACTGCCGGCAAAGATGGTGGTCAGCAGTGTCAAAGCCACGAATAAAGATATGATTTTCCTCATTTCCCTACCTCCCAAATTATATTTACTTAATAATACGCCCGTATCATCATTTTTTAGGGGGTAGGGGTTGGAAATTTTTTGGGTAATTATTTTGAGTCAAGTCGGTCACTGCAAATAATAATCTTATATGATCCGGCGAATCACTTTTACTGCCACCCGTATTTACCTCGAAACTCTACGAAACGGAC
>CAYXHK010000078.1:1531-9153 GCA_964464665.1 uncultured Syntrophomonadaceae bacterium | reverse complement strand
CCGCAACAGTTTTAAAAAACAATTATGGCGCAAGAAGAGTAGTGGTATTTGGTTCCTTGACTGACCGTTCTGCATTTACTCCTTGGTCCGATATAGATTTAGCAGTATGGGGAATACCAGAAAACAGATTTTATGCAGCGGTAGGGGCGGTAACAGGTTTAACTATAGATTTTAAAATAGATTTAGTTGATGCTATGGACTGTAGAGAATCCTTGAGCAAAGCCATTGAAATTGAGGGGATAGAGATATGAACAAAAGGCATCTTGCTCTGTCTGGTAGAATTCGTGAAGAATTATCTGAGATAAAGATAATCATTGATCGAACGGAAAACGGCTGGAAACATGTGAAGCAATCAGGGGATGAATTTTATTTAGACAGTGTTGCATTAAATCTTCATAGCTTTTATACAGCACTAGAAAGAGTTTTTGAATTAATTGCTACTACAATAGACCAAGGAAAACCACAAGGGGAAAATTGGCATCAAGAACTTTTAAGACAAATGGCTGTAGAGATTGAACTTGTGCGTCCAACTGTTATTTCTAAAGAGACAAGAAATACTCTTGATGAATATAGAGGATTTCGTCATATAGTAAGAAACGTATATAGTTTTAATCTTTCTGCTGTTAGAATAGAGCCTTTAGTAGAGAAATTACCGGATTTATTTAATAACATTAAAACTGAACTGAAAAGCTTTCTTGATTTTTTAGATATGCAAGGGAAACATATGGGATAATATAAGTAACAAAAAAATAGAACCAATAAGACACTCTAACCTAGGGTGTCTTTTTTCATGCCTATATTTATTTCAGGCAAAAATAGCACGCCTTAGAATGGATTCATGTGCACATCACAAATTCATCTTGATGAGGCATGGAGAAATAATTCTTAAGCGTACACATAATAAGTGTATAGAACAAACACAGATTATTCCATGAAGCAGAACTTAATAAAATGCAGGAACTGCTAGAGGCGGGAGTGTTTCAACTAATCATCCTGCAGAATATGCTCAACACCCCCCGATAACGCTTATTGATCCAGTCCGGGAATCGGCTTAATGGGCAAACCGGTTCAGAAATCAGTGGAGTAGATATCCGCCCAAGCCAGTGTGTCGTACCGACCGAACAGCATGGAAATGTGCACGTTACCGGTAAAGATATCCACAGTGTGTAAAGTGGAGGCGAAGCGGTAATCGCGCGTAAAATAGCTGTCTGGCGCACCAAGTATCTGACCTTTTTCTAAACCGGCCGGGAACCGTTTAATCACGTCTTCATAATCGTCGCCTAGCTTGATGCCGCGGAAAATCACCTCTGGATAGTCGCGGATGTTGATTGCCATAAGATAATGGGTTTTATCATCGCTCTCTTCCTTTGGAAGGGTGCGGAAGGTATAGCTCCATCCGTCTGCATTGACGAGGGTATAATCAGCATAACTGTTCTCTTGATACTCATAGGCGCCTTCGGGTAGATCAAGCAGGGTTTTCGCCTCGTCCAGGGTCATACCAATGGAAAGTCCGTGAAACGATTTTAGTTCATTCCGAATCACCTTTTTTGAATAGTCCGTCTCCTGAGGCGGTGGTGTAAACGATCCTTCACGAGGTATTAGCGTAAATTCGCTGAACTTTAAATAATAAGACTCTCCCTCTGGGACCTCAGTGAAAGTCGCCTTCACGTCCATCTTATGATACATCTCCATCTCGGGGTTGCCTTCAAGAATCCAGCGGTCAAAATCGGGCAGCGCGCGGTCCGTCTGTATTTGGTAAAGTTTGAAAACTGCGCTATAACTGCCGTCGCCGTTATCTATTAGTTGCTTTAAAAGCAGCCGGTGCATCCGCCCCACGTTCTCAATCACACTGCCAAGCTGTACATCTCCGCCTGCTGTCACCCCAGAGATCCCCGTGCTGTATCTTTTGGGCTTTATTCCGAAATACTTCATCAGGACATCATCTATCTGTTCCTTCGTGCGGATATTGGCTGGCTTTCCATCCGCCGGCTCGGTGTTCATAAAGGCAAAGTATATCACATCATCCTGAAGGGTATTTTCGTTGACGGAAAACATGCGGTTATCCACTAGCGTGTGGTGCTCCACAAAATAGTTGTAGTATTTTTGCACAACTGAGTCTGAAGGCGGCTTTGGCGCCGACAGGTCTGACGGCACCGATGAGTTTGACGGCTCCACCAGCGCCGACGCAGAAACCGGTGTTTCGGAAGGGAGAGGCGTATTCGCCAACTCATCACCCGGCGGGGAGGGGGTTGGGGATGCGCAGCCGGACAGTAACATGACAATTAGCAGGGATACACACCATACTTTTCTTTTCTTATTCTTTATGTTCTTTATGCCACTCCATTTTTTCGCCGCGGTGGTTATACTCATACTCATACTCATTGCTTCTTGTTCTTGTTCCCCCGCGTTTATACTCATAGCTCCTTGCTCCTCCTTAATGTGTTTGTTTCAGATAAACGCTCCCATGATCCATTCACCAATATCAGCGCCAGATACACCTTCACTGAGGAAATGAAGTGTTGTCATTTAAATCAACGGCGTTCGAGGCGAAATAGATGTGGTAAGGTTATAAAAAAATGCTGTTAAAAATAACGGATAAGTTATAATATGCAAATACAGACTGATACGAATGTATTGATGTAAACGGTCATTAGAATTGGAACTTCGAATTTATTTTATCGGGGATTAGGATAGCCTTTCTTGGGCTGATGCGGTGGTTTTATTAAGATTAGGCTGGAATACAGACAATTCGACAAAAATCGGATGGGGACTGTCCCCCATTTTAGGAGCAGCAATGCAATTTAAACAAAAAAAGGGAGCTAAACAATCGGGAAATAAAACGGAAAATAAACGCTTAAGAATCGTCCTCTGGTTGGTGGCGCTGACGGTTATGGTCGTTATTTTTTTGCTGTCGGCCCAGCAAGCGAGTGAGTCTAAAGCCCTGAGCGGACAAACGATCCGCATCGTGGCCTCTGTACTGATACCGGACTTTACCGAACTCCCGGCGGCGCAGCAGGATAAAATTGTGGCGGCATGGCAAGGCATCGCCCGAAAGACGGCACATGCGTTTGCTTATTTTGTTTTGGGCTCCATGTGTATGCTGGCGCTGCTGCAGCATCCGCTTCCAATGCGAAGGGGGTTTGGGCTGGCCTGGGGCATTTCGATTGCTTATGCTATTATGGATGAAGTCCACCAGCTGTTTGTGGAAGGCCGGGCTTTTCAGTTATCCGATATTGAGATAGATGCGGGGGGCGCATTGGTGGGAGTTTTGCTGGTCTTAGGGGTGTATTATTGTAGGCGCGGGCACGGTGCGGGATGAATTCGTATAACGTGTAATTGGCCCAGTCGCGGGCGAGGACGTGGGCATGGCGTTGCCGGAAAGAATAAAACCGTAGGGCGTTAAAGGATGCAGAGGATTGTAGATCGTATGTTTTGAAAATGAGTTGGATTCTGAACGTACAAGGCAAAGCCCGGAGCGGATGGCCCCGGGACTTTGCCTTATATAAACTAAATGTTTTAAACGCATTATGGGTTTTCTGGATCATCAGAAGTCAGCAGGAGCGGGAGGGGGGTCGACGGCTCTGGAGCTAACGACTCTGGCGGTGTCGACAACTTAGGCGGTGCCGATGACGCTGGCAGTACTAGTGTCGCGGGTAACTCCGGCGGCGCCGGCAGTTGAAATTTTAGCAAGTTCAGTACTTGCTGCAGGAGGAGGATCGTCGGGTTGAGCTGCCGGTAAAATTCCGCGCGGCCGGGGCAAGGCTCCGGTTCGGCTGTTAAGGGATGTGCCGGGGGGTTAGGCGGATAAGCCGGGGCGCTTCCGATTGAAATAGTCTCAACAGCCCCAATAGTTCCAGCAGCCCCGCCAGCTCCGATTGACGACTCGGCGTAAAGCTGGGCGGCTGCATGACCTATTTTCAAGGCTTCGCCCTGAATTTTAAATAATGAGGAGTTTTGCTGCTGGACATCCAACGAGCTGCCATCATTAAATAGAAAACGGGATAAAGCATTATTATTGGACTCCTTCACCTCTAAGTTAACGATAGAAGTGATTTTGCTCAGGGTGACATAGCCGGTTGCCCCGTCGTCTTTGGTTACCGGTTTGCGCGTATGCACCGGAATTAAGATTAAACGGGGATGAAACGCCAGGGGCACCTTGTTTTTACGCTGTACCAGCTGGGCGCAGTTTTTCCGAAGCTGGCGCAGATCCAGGGAAAAGATTTTGGCCAGATGGATCAGCACGGTTTTTAAACGGCGGTGGTCGCGGTAAGGCGAGCTGCCTTCCCGGCCGACTAAGGTTTGGTTGGCGCCGTTTTCGCTGTAGATCGGGATCAGGTAGTTGATTACGGACCAGTCTTGGTTATAGGAAAATAGCGGATCATTAACGGCAATCACCCCCTTTGGCTAAGTAAGCCGGCTGAATAACGATAACTATTTTCCATTCAAACCATTATATGTATGTAAAGGCAAAAGGTTCAGGTGGGTTGCCCCGGCCTGAACCTTAAACCTTGAACCTTAAGCTTTGAATCGAAATTATGAACTTGCGCTTTAAACCTTGAACCAGATGGTTTGCTTCGGTGAGAGTTCGCCTAGCTGTGATTTTGCTTGTGCTTAGTTTAGGATTTGCTGCGTTGAGGATGCTTTGGTTAGAATTAGCTGCATTGAGATTTTGCTTAGTTTAGGATTAGCTTCGCTGAACGCTAAGTTATTGACGGAGGAGGGGCTGGCACCGGTCTATTGAAAAACTAATGGAACTGATAGAACCGATGGAACTGATAGAACCGATGGTTTAGTTTTAGCTGTTCAGCTTTCAGCTGTCCTACTCGTTTTCAAATAACGATACGACCTCGCGGGTCGTGATCTGGGCTTCAATTGCTGTAACCAGGTCTCCGCTATTGGAGTTAAAGATGTTTTTGCTGATAATGGTATCCATCGCCGTTTCAACTGTTTCCGCATCGACGGTGGCCAGGGGGTCGAGTACTGATAAGGTAGCGCGTCGTCCGCCAGCCGTACGAAATACCATTTCCAAACGCGTTGTAGTGGCCATAAGGCTGCCTCCTTTCCTTATTTATGGTTTGTTGGTGGCATTGGGTGACTGGTGTTGGTTTTTGAGTCTGGTTTAGTTAAATTGTTGGTTTGCTTAATACTGGCTTAGCTGAGTCGCCGAATGCTAGTTTGGTTATTGCTGGTTTAGTTGAGTTGTCGAATGCTGGTTCAGTTAGACTGCTGTTTTTACTGGTTGCTGGCTGCTGGTTAGGTCTGATCATCTTCCAGGGCGGCGTCATCCAAACGCTGCATCGCATTTAAACTCATTTGTTGCAGACTGATCAGCAGGTTACCCACGTCAAACAGGTCTTGATCGGTTGCTGTGGGTTTTACGTTGTTATAGTTGCGGTTTTTCAGGATCGGGTTGCCTTCAAGGTCGGTGCCAGTTTCCACAACTAACCGCAAGGTGCTTCCCAGCGGGGTTTTTACAACGGCCATTTGCGTTGCCTCCTTTCTTCTGGTTTCATTTCCTATTTTAAGGGGAGCGCGTAAAAGACGCTAAAGTCGCGCGGGGGGGTTGTCGCCAGGCCGGGCTGTGGCGAAACGGCGAGTGGGCAGAGTGTCTGGCCGTTTTCGGGTCGGTAGACGGGCGATTGATGATTGAAGCGGCAAAAATGCGAGCAGAATAACGGCAACGGAGGCGAACTTAGGCTGAGGATGAGGGTTTTACGTATGTTTCTATATTTTTTGCAGACGGCCTAGGTAGCCTGGGAAACGGGGACGGTCCGCGAAGTGGGGCCGGTTTGGAGAGCGGGGCTGGCGTAGGCAGTTCGGGAAGCGGGGAGTTATGCGGGGAGCCGACCGAAGTGCCAATCGAGGCAGCAGACGGGAAGCCGTGAGGGAAGCAAGAGAACCGTCGAACAACCATGACAACGTTTGACACAGGAGAATGGATGAAAGTATCCGTTTATTCCCGTACTTACACATTAACCGTCCCCCTGCGTCCCCGCCGGGCGTGTACTGTCCCCGGCAGGGAATTAGGGAATTAAAGCGAATAATAGTAATAAAGAGAATAACAGTAATAATAAGAGGGCGAAGTTTCAGGTGTTTTAGGTTGGAGGGAGCAGAATGTGTGAGCAGGGGCAGAAGCAGGTGCAGAGGCATAAAAAGGTGCGCAAAGCGGTCATTCCAGCAGCGGGATTAGGTACTCGCTTTTTACCGGCCACGAAAGCGCAGCCGAAGGAAATGTTGCCGGTAGTGGATAAGCCGGCCATCCAATACATAGTAGAAGAGGCAGTACACTCGGGGATTGAGGATATTATCATCATTACGGGTCGGGGCAAGCGAGCGATAGAAGACCATTTTGATAAATCCTATGAGTTGGAGAGCATCCTGGAAGAGAAGCTTGATTTTGAGAAGCTGCGGGAGATCCGGGAGATCGTAAACCTGGTGGAAATCCACTATATTCGGCAGCGGGAGCCTCGGGGTTTGGGGCACGCGATTTACTGCGCCCGCAAGTTTATAGGGGACGAGCCGTTTGCGGTTTTGCTCGGGGACGATATTGTAGTTTCGAAGACGCCTTGTTTGCGGCAACTGATGGACGTGCATGAGGAGTACGGCGGGTCGATCCTGGGGGTGCAGTCGGTGCCGCTTAGCGAGGTCAGCCGCTACGGGATTGTGGCGTCGGGGTCTGATCCCTCTATTAAAGCGGAACACGCTCAGAGTTTGCTGCGGGTAGCGGATTTGGTGGAGAAGCCGCCGCAGGAGGAGGCTCCTTCGAATATCGCGATTTTGGGGCGATATATTATTGAACCGGAAATTTTCGGTTTTTTGGAGCAGCAGACACCGGGGGCCGGCGGGGAGATTCAGCTGACGGATGCCTTGCGCCACTTGAAAGAAGTCAGACCGATGTACGCATATTCCTTTGAGGGTAAGCGTTACGACGTGGGCACCAAGATAGGCTATTTGGAGGCGACGGTGGAAATGGCGCTGCAGCGGGAGGATTTGAAAGAGGAATTTGAAGCCTACCTGCGCCGGCTGCTGAGCGAGTAGAGGTAGCCAGTCAATTTTACCGCTTTATAACGGCCTAATCTATTTATTTGAGCTAATAGAAGCATTTTCTCAAGGTCTTTTTAATTAGTTTTTAAAATAATAATTTTATCTTTTAGGTTTAATAGGAAGGATATGAATTTTCAATGACGGCAGGGAATCTTAAAAAAATCAAGGTTACCGCGGTGTTTGGCACGCGGCCCGAAGCGATAAAGATGGCGCCGGTGGTCAAGGAACTGCAGAAGTTTCCGGAGGTTATCGACACGCGGGTGGCGGTTACGGCGCAGCACCGGCAGATGCTGGATCAGGTGCTCGACCTTTTTCAGATTGTCCCGGATTATGATTTGAATATTATGAAAGACCGACAGACTTTGTTTGATATAACTACCCAGGCTTTAAACGGGTTAGGCCGGGTTTTTGCGGAGGATCGGCCGGACCTGGTGCTGGTGCATGGCGATACGACTACTACCTTTGCCGGCAGTCTGGCTGCTTTTTACCAGCAGATTCCGGTGGGGCACGTGGAAGCGGGTCTGCGCACGCACAACCGCTATTCGCCTTATCCGGAGGAGATGAACCGGCATTTGACC
>CAYXHK010000078.1:0-1521 GCA_964464665.1 uncultured Syntrophomonadaceae bacterium | reverse complement strand
ATTGCAGGATATCTTTAAATCAGAGGAGCCTGGCCTGGTTTTGGTGCACGGCGATACAACCACCACTTTTGTGGCCGCCCTGGCCGCCTATTATCTGCAGATCCCGGTCGGCCATGTTGAGGCGGGGCTGAGAACCCGTAACAAGTACTCTCCCTTTCCCGAGGAGCTCAACCGGCATTTGACCGGGGTGCTGAGTGAGTTGCATTTTGCTCCGACCGCCACTTCGCGCGAAAACCTGATGCGGGAAGGGGTGGACCCGGAAAAGATTTTTATTACCGGAAACACGGTAATTGACGCTTTGCTGGCCACAGTGCGGTCGGATTACGTTTTTGATGGGGATCTGGCCCGGATTCTAGGGATGGGTGGCGGAGGCCAAGGCGGATGCTATGACGGAGGCCAGGGCGGATTTGGCGGCCAAAGTGAACAGCAAGACGGAAGCCATGACGGGGGCCAAGGCGGGGAGCAAGCGTCTGGAGGAACCGTGGCAGGGTCAGCAGGGCGGCAAGTGCCTGGGCGTTTGCTCTTGGTGACGACGCACCGGCGGGAAAACTTAGGGGAACCGCTGCGCGAGGTGTACTTAGCCTTTCGCGACCTGCTGGAGGTTTTTGCGGACATTCAGATAGTTTTTCCAGTGCACAAAAATCCGATGGTGCGGGAAGTGGTGGAACAGGTTTTGGGCGGTTTGGACCGGGTGCATCTGGTGGAGCCGATGGACTACCAGCCGTTTACTAATTTAATGAATCACGCGGCTTTGGTGCTGACTGATTCGGGCGGGATGCAGGAAGAGGCACCGGCCCTGGGCAAACCGGTTTTGGTGCTGCGGGATACGACGGAGCGGCCGGAAGCGGTCGACGCCGGGACCGTGAAATTGGTGGGCACCAACCGGGAAACCGTTTTTCAGACGGCTCGGGAACTGTTGGCGGATGAGGCGGCATACGCGCGGATGGCTCAGGCGGCGAATCCCTACGGAGACGGCCAGGCGGCGCGGCGGACAGTTTTGGCGATTCGCCGGTATTTTGGATTAACCGATGAACCTTGGATAGGTTTCGGCGAGTAATCCCCCGTATTATTCGGAGGGGAAGCAGTCATAATAACAGCGAGGCATTTTTAACGGGGAGGCTCGCGGTTATTATGGAATGGTTTTGGATGAGTACCTGGAAAACGGTGCTGGCTTTTTTTGTGGTTCTAGTTTACGCGCGTTTGCTGGGTAAGGAGCAGATTGGCCAGCTGACCTTCTACGACTATGTAACCGGCATCACCTTTGGCAACATGGCTGGTACTTTGGCGCTGTCCAAGGATAATGACACCCTCCACATTTTTTGGGTGCTGACCCTCTTTGTGGGGATTGCTTTCAGCATGGGTTACATCACTTTAAAAAGTCGGCCTTTGCGTAAAATCATTGAAGGGGAACCAGTAATCGTCATCCACAACGGCAAGATTTTGGAAAAAAGTATGCGCAAAATGCGTTACAATATTGAGAATTTGATGACCCAGCTACGGGATAAAGGGTATTTTAGTCTG
>CAYXHK010000077.1:2763-9161 GCA_964464665.1 uncultured Syntrophomonadaceae bacterium | reverse complement strand
AGCACAGTAAACAGATCAAGTACGATAAACACGGAAAACAGAGTAAATAGACTTAACACTTTAAAGCTTAACAACTTAAACATAGTAAACAAAGCAAACATAGTAAGCCTGGAAAAAATAGCAAACACAGCAAACATGGTGAACACGGAAAGCCCGGCAGGGACTGAAATGATTGCCGGCTTGTATAGGGCTAAGGGAGCGGCGGAGGAACTCCTCCGGCAGGAAACCCTTGGGGAGAGACGGTCGAGCAAAAAGGAACGGGTAGCAAATCTGTTTATTATGCAAGCGGATTCGTCAAAGATACTCACGCTTGCCCGACATATCCCTCGCGGGATTCTCCCTGTTTCCGGGATGGCCGAAAACAAGCGGCCGACGTTATCCGCAAACATAGAGAAAAAAATCATAAACGAGGATATTAAACACCGGGAAATACTCAAAGCAACCCTCAGGAAAGAAATCAGATTACAGGGCATTAGCGAAAGCCAAACAGAAAACAAAATTAACAATATTAAAGATGAAAATAAACGGAGCAGTTTTCTGACGGATAAGGAGAGAATCGTATTCCCAAAACGCCGTCAGGGACTGGTCTACATGATAGAAAAGAACACCCTTCGTGCCGGGCTGCCGAGGGGACAAGCTGTAAGTCAGGGGCCGGGGCAGGTCGCAGAAGGGCAAAACGGACGCAAGCGTTCTCCAGAAGGGCAGATTATTTTCGACAGCAGGGAAAAAACGACTACTCAGCCGGTGCCCTTGGTCCCAGCGACGGTAAAACGGCAAATCAGACTGACGAAAAAGATTATTCGAACGTTGGTTAAGCTTCAGGAAAGCAAATTCAGGGAAAAGCTGTCCATGACGACCCGAGAAGGGTCAGCCGACCAAGCTGAGGCAGAACGGACATTCCGAATGGGACCGGTGTTCGTTCCGCACATAAAAGGGCAGCAGGCCTTTTCCATGCTGAGTCCATTCTCCGGACGCCAGGCATCGGCCCTCTTATCGCGGATTCACCTTACCGAAGGGGCACGCTCTCCAGGACAAAGGGATATACAGCACCTTAAGTCGGAGCGCATTTCCCGAAAGCCGGACGAGACGGCTCCGGTCCTGAAAACCCTGCAGGCGGAAATGCAGTATCTGAGAAAAGAAAAGAACAGCCGGGAACAAGCGCTGCAGAAACAAATCCAGACGGTCAAGACTTTAACCCATAAGGTGGAGATGCAGGAAAAGCTTTTTGCCGGACTGAAGGAAAAACAAACTACTGTACCGGGTTTGAACAAAACGGAAATTAAGATAGTTGTCAAAGAAGTGATGGAACAACTGGGCAAAGATCTGCGAATGCAGCAGCTGCGCCGGGGATTACGATAGGAGGCTATAAAGGATGGCCTTTACGAAAGCAAAAATCAAGATCTATAAAGAAACAGGCACGGAGGAGTTGCCGGTGCTTTTCAACCCGGCGGAATACAATCTGACGGAAAGCGCCAATTACGCCGAAAAGACTATTCCGGGGCAGGCCGGACCGGTTACCCAGTTTGTTGCCGGGGCGGCGGCGACCTTAACCATGACCCTGATGTTTGATACCTACGAAACGTCGCCCGACGAAGCCAGCGGCAATGTGGCGGCTAAAATGGACGCCCAGAGCGGGAACGCGGAAGTTAAACCGACGGATGTTTCGTTGCTGACCAGAAAAATAACGGCCCTGACGGAGATTGACGGTTCTTTGCACCGCCCCCCTTTGTGCGAATTTCTCTGGGGACCGCTGCATTTTAAAGGTGTGGTGATCAGTGTCAACCAAACCTATACCATGTTTATGGACGATGGGATGCCGGTCCGGGCCAAACTGGAGGTCACCTTCAAAGCGGTGTTGGATCTGGCGGAAAGCAATAAAAAGTCTCCTTTCGAGTCTCCAGACCGGACCAAAAGTCGGACGATTAAGCTGGGGAACCATTTGTGGGAGCTGGCTTGGGAGGAATACGGCGATCCGGAAATGTGGCGGGTCATCGCCCGGGAAAACGGCCTTTTAAATCCCCGGAAACTCTATCCTGGCCAAACTCTCAAATTGCCTGCCCAGTAAGGAAGCCCGGCACATCAGGACAGAAAGGATAGTCACATGGCGGACTTAATGAGCGGCCAGTATTCCTACGACCAACTGGCTCAAAAATATAAAAATTTCCTCGTTCCGGCCGTCAAACTGAAGAGCCAGGGCAAAGACCTGCTCACCTCCCTGAAGCTGGCAGTGGAGGATATATCGCTTTCACTCTCTCTGAACGGTGCTTCCAGCTGCCGTTTTTCCATTGTCAATGCGTATGACCTGAAGGCTAGAACGTTTGAGGATAATATCAAATCCCAGCTGATGCTGGGTACGGTGCTAGATGTGGAAATCGGCTACGGCTCGGCGACCACCCTGGTATTTAAGGGGTATGTAAGCGAGATTAACTACGAATTCCGCGACCTGCCCGCCCTGGAGATTACCGTGTTAGATGTTCGTCGCCTGATGATGGAAGGCCGGGCCAGGATGATGATTCACAGCGTGCAGAGCTATTCCCAGGCCTTTTCCGATGTAATGCAGCGCTACCAGAAGATTTGTACGTCTCTGGTCATCGACAAGACGGATGATAAGCTGAAAAGCGTGACCCAGACTGTCTCCGATTATGATTTTGTCGCCAAGGAATTGTGCTGGAAAGCAGATCGGGAATTCTTTGTTTTGGCCGGCAAGGCCTATTTTCGCATTCCCCAGAAGGTGGAGGCACCGGTTGTGAGCCTGGAATGGGGTCGGGGAATTTTATCTTTTTCCCGCAATTCCCTTTACTGTGACTCTACCATCAAGGTGGTTGGCTTTGACGAAGAAAATAAAAAGGCTCTGCTGGGAGAAGCCCAGTGCAAAGGTGACGATCCCCAGAAAAGCGTTATTTCTCAGCCGCAGCCTACGGTGTATACCGAACCGGATGCGGTGGAAACCGGACAGGTGAAGAAGCGTGCAGAGAGCGAAAGCAGAAAACGCAAACGGAGGACCCAGGGGGGGAAGGGGATGTGCATCGGCCTGCCGGAAATTGTGCCGGGCCGGTTTATTGAATTGAAAAAACTAGATAAGAATCTGGATGGAAAATATTATATCCAAAGCGTAGAGCATAACCTGGGCGCGGATGGTTTCACTACGAGTTTTAGCATAGGCGGGTGGAAATAGTGGAGGACAATTTGGACATCTTTGAAAATCTGCTGAATGAAGATAGCCCGGGGTCAGTAGCTGAGCAAGGGAAAAAACATAAAATCTACGGGATAACCACCGGAGTGGTCACCGAAAACTGGGACAAGGATAAAAAATTTCCCGGCAAGGTCAAGGTGGAATTCTTTTTGGGAGAAGAAGGGAAAACCGAGACCGACTGGGTGCGGGTGGCCCGGCCTTATGCCGGCAAAGGGTACGGTACTTACTGTCTGCCGGAAGTGGGTGATGAGGTGGTCCTGGCCTTTAACCTGGGGGATTTGAATAAGCCCTATGTGATTGGCTCCCTCTGGAACAATGAGGATAAAATCCCCGATAAGACCGCTACTGAAAAAAATACGGTGAAACGGATCAAGACGAAAGGCGGCCATGAAATTGTTTTCGAGGAAGAAACAAAGGATACCGGCCGGCTGGAGATTCATACGCCCAAGAATCTGAAAATCACTTTGGAAGATGAGCAGCAAATGATCAAGATCCAGGATGAAAAGGGGGACAATTTGCTGCAGATTGACGGCAAAGGCGGCGTGATCACCGTCAGCGCCAAAAAATCCATCGCTTTTAAAGCCAATAAAGATGGGGCCAGTCTGGAACTGGACGGACAGGGGAAGAAAGCAACCTTGAAAGCCGGTACCATCGAACTGAAAGCCGATCAGGCCTTCCAGCTGAAAACCCAGAACTTGAAAGCAGAAGGAAGCATGGTGGAACTCAAAGGCAGCGGCTCCTTCAAGGTTCAGTCCAGCGGCATACTGGAGTTAAAAGGTTCGATGACTAAAATCAACTGATAAAACTTAAAAATCTTAAGAATTAAGGAATATAGAGCAAAGGAAGGGTGCGGGATGGAACGGGATTCAGCGAAAAGCTTTCTGGGCGTGGGTTGGAAATTTCCGGTGCAGGTGGATGAAGCCACCGGCCGGATTAAGACCTCCCATTATGAAGAGGATATCCAGGAAGCCATCCGCATCATTATTATGACCGGCAGGGGGGAGCGGATGATGCGGCCGGAATTCGGCTGCGGCCTGCAGGAATATGTATTCGCCGGCCTGAGTTACGACACCGCCACCCAGATGCGCACGGCTATTCAAAGGGCTCTCATCAATTGGGAGCCGCGGATTACGGAGGTGGACGTGAATGTGGAGGAAGACCGCGGCCGGATGATGATTCACGTCGCTTATGTCGTGCGGTCCACCAATAATCCCTATAATTTGGTCTTTCCTTATTATTTAACCGAGGGCGCGGAGTGAGAGGAGGCCAAAGCAGGTGAAAACGCCGTACATTGACCAGAGAAAAAAAGAAGATATCATTGCCTACTTTCAGCAGGTATCCTCCGCCTATACGCCGGAATGGCGTTTTGATGTGGAAAACCCGGATGTGGGCGCGGCATTGGTTTTGATTTACGCCGATATGTTCGCTGAGACCATGCAAAGATTGAACCGGGTGGCGGAGAAAAATAAAGTGGCATTTTTCAACGGTATTCAGGCTAAACTCCTGCCGGCCGCACCGGCCGCCGGTTATGTGACCTTTGGACTGGCCGGGGAACCGACCACCGGCGTACCGGTGCAAGCGGGCACCCAGCTGGTGGCAGATGTGGAGGATCCGGAGGCCGGCAGTCAGATTTTTGAGACCGTCAACGCGGTGTATGTGACACCGGCCCTGCCGGAGAAGATTTACAGCGTCAGCGCCCGGCAGGATGTGATTGCCCGAATATATGAGCGCGAGACATTTCAACTGAATCCGGAGCCGTTTTATCTTTTTGATTTTAGTGCGCCGAACCTTCAGGAGCATGTCTTATATTTTGGTCATCAGGGGGCTTTGTCGATCCGCGGCGGAGCCTGGGTAGAAGTCGGTTTTTATCCTCATTATCAGAACCGGGTCAGTGAAGAGGTGCTGCAGGCCCTTTTAGAGACCAAGACGGCCCGCTGGGAATACTGCTCCGTCGATGGCTACCTGCCTTTTGACGGAATCCGGACTCAGGATGGCAAGCTGCTTTTCTTTAAAAGCGAGCGTCGGCCGGCCTTTGCTTATGTAGAACAGCATGGGGTGGAAAACTACTGGATTCGCTGTTCGGTGAAGGATATCCAGCCTTTCTGGGAATTATGGCTGGATAAAATCACCATCAGCTCCCAGGGAACGGGAATCCTGCCGGATGCGGTCAACGGAGCCGGTGTGGATGAAAATATTAATGAATGTTTCCCCTTTGGCGAGAAAATGTCCCTCTACAGTGATGTCTATTTCGCTTCGGAAGAAGCTTTAAGTAAAAAAGGCGCTCATATCAAATTCAGCTTTAATCTGAACTTTATACGCATCCCCATTGATTTGGATGCGGGGGACCCGTCGATTAACTGGAAGCTGATTATGCGGCGATCCGATTTTAAACCGGATCGGGAGTACGATATAACCATCGAGGATGTCATCTGGGAGTATTATAATGGTCAGGGCTGGGCCCGGCTCTTTGCGGGGAACGACTACCGGGATGTTTTCAGCACAAAATACGGTACCATGGGCCAATACCGCAGTATTGATTTCAGCTGTCCTCAGGATATGGAGAAGATTCTGGTCAATTCCTGCGAGTCTTATTATATCCGTTGTCGGATTTTAAAGATGAACAATCTGTATAAAACCAAGGGGAATTATATTGCGCCCTATATTGACGGCCCCAGTTTTGCCTATGAGTACGGCGAGGAGGCCGTGGTGCCGGATATTTTGGCAGCAGTGAATAATTTAAGGGAAGAACGCTATACCGCAGGGGATATGCAGGACGAACAAGTTTTTTTCCGGCCTTTCCAACCTATCGGGGAGAATCAAGCCGCCCTTTATCTGGGCATGAAAATACCTCCGGAAGAAGGACCAATCAAACTGCTTTTTTCCCTGCAGGATACCATTGAGGAAAAGCCGCCCCGCCTGATTTGGGAATATTATGGCCGGCAGGGCTGGGCCCCGTTGAACACGGTAGATGAGACGGAACAGCTGCGCAAGACGGGGATCATCACCTTTATGGGAGGCCGGGATTTTCAGAAAAAAACCCTTTGGGCCGAGCATTTATACTGGCTGCGGGTGGTGGATGGAGAAGGCCGCTATGATGATCGCAAAAACCCGTTGCAGCTTCCCAGGGTTAAGGGGCTGTATATGAATGCGACTCAGGTATCTCATCTGGAAACCCGGATGGAAGAATTGTTTGCCAGCATAGCAG
>CAYXHK010000077.1:0-2753 GCA_964464665.1 uncultured Syntrophomonadaceae bacterium | reverse complement strand
CCTGCCAGCTCCTGCATCCCCATGTTCAGGAAATACAGGTTTGGGTGGATGAAGCGATTTGGGGGGAAACGTCTGACTGGAAGGAATTAGAGAAAAAAGGGGTATTGGCTCTCAAACGGGATGCCGAGGGCAGCGTGCGGGAAGCCTGGGTGTGCTGGGAAGAGGTGGAGGATTTTGCCTTGTCAGGTCCAAAAGACCGTCATTATGTGGTTGATAAAAACGAGGGAATGGTCCGGTTTGGCAACGGCAAAAGCGGAAGGATTCCGGCTGCTAAAGATGGAGACAGCATTAGGATTGCCTACCGGACCGGGGGCGGAAATATAGGCAATCTGCCGGTGGGACGGATCAATAAAAGCAATTTATCCCTGGGGTTCATCAATGAAATCAGGAATCCGGAGAATACTTCCGGCGGCTGTGACCAGGAAACGGTTCCGGAAGCCCTGCGGCGCAGCGCGGCGGCGCTGAAGCACGGATACCGGGGCGTGACAGCCCGGGATTACGAAGCCTTGGCTTTGGAAGCCACGCGCAATATCTGGAAAGCCAAGTGTTTTGCCAACTATAACGAGCAGGGCCGGCGGGAACTGGGGTCGGTGACCCTGGTTATTCTCCAGAAAGACTTTCAGCATGGACGGGATTATTTCAGTAACTTAAAAGAACAGGTCTTCCAATATATCGCTGCCCGCATCAGCGGTAATATTGTGGATTTGCAGCGTTTTTATGTGGCTGAACCCCAATTTTTGGAGCTCTCGGTCAAGGTGGAACTTACGGTCAGGGATTTCAATCAGGTCTTCCAAGTGAAAGAACAGGTGGAAAAACGCCTGGCTTCCTTTATCCATCCCATGACGGGTAATTTTAACGGCCATGGATGGGAGATCGGGGTTATCCCCAATCGGACCCAGCTCCTCAACAGTTTAAAAGATATAAGAGGGATATCCTTCCTGAAAAATGTGTCCGTTTCCGCTTACACTGAAGGGCCTTTCGGACGGATCGAAGCGGATCTCGACAGCGGCCAGCGGATTTTTGGCCTGCCTCTTTCTGGCAAGCATGAAATTCTGATTACGGTGGAAGAGAGGAGATGAGCCGATGCTTCCGGTAAAAAGTCTCGATGATCAATTATTTGAAGAGATTGTTGAGAACGCCCGCAAGCGGATTAATAAGTATTACCCCCAGTGGACGGACTATAATGCCCATGATCCGGGGATTACCTTTATAGAATTGTTTGCCTGGCTGAAAGAACTCCAACAGTTCCATCTGGATCAGATCGGGCCACGGAACCGGATGAAATTTTTAAAGCTTTGCGGACTCAAGCCGCAGGATAAAAAAGCTGCACAAGCTTTTGTACGGATTTATAATGTGCGGGAAGATTTGGCTCTTCCTCAGGGGACTCGGCTGCAGGCCGGAGAACTGGTATTTGAGACGGACGAAGGGGAATTCCTGACCCAGTCTCGGATCGTGGATGGTTTTTCTTTGCATAAGGAACAGCGGATCGGCTTCGGCAATCAATTGACGGCGGCAGGCAAGCGGATGCGCTTGTACCCTTTCGGCCGTACGCCTAAGCCAGGTGATGCTTTTTATATCCAATTGGACAGACCGTTTCCAGCCGGGAAAACCCTATCCCTGCATCTGACGATTTTCGACGATTACCCAGTTAAGCGCAACCCACCGAGGGAAAATCTCGCTCCGCTGGCAGAGCTGCAGTGGGAATATTATACGGCGGCAGGCTGGCAGGAAGCACGGGTAGAGCTAGATGAGACATTTGCCCTCATCCAAAGCGGACGGATCTGCCTGAAGTTCGGGGACGAAATGATTCCGACGGCGACCTCCTTGCCGACGGAGGGCTATTGGCTGAGAGCCAAGCTGCTTAATTCGTATTATGATGTTGCGCCTATAGTGACCGGAATCGGGCTGAATATCATCCCGGTGACCCAGAAGCGAACCTTGTCCGCTTACCGGGATTTTGCCTGGGAGGAAGGGATCCCGGACGAGGAGGGAGGCAGAACCTTTATCTGGGATACGAACCTGGCCCTTGCGGGCAAAGCCGAGTTGTATGTCGAAGCAGAAAAACGGAAGGGACAGGTTTTCTGGCGGCGTACGGAAGACTTTAAGCGCGATAACCGGGAGGGCAGAACCGGCTTTAGGTTCTTGCCGTCGGCAAGTGAAAGGAAGGGCATGGTGCGCCTGGTGTGCTATGAGGAAGAGTTTGCCTTGAGCCGCCGGGTAGGAACCGGTGACGGTTTCCCTTATCAAACCTTCGAGATTCAGGCGGATAATTTACTGGAAAGTGATTTTCAGATCATGGCGGCGGAAGAAGACGGCTGCTATGTATCCTGGGACAATGTCCGAGATTTTGACAACTCCGCGCCCGACCAGAGACATTATGTCCTGCAAGAGAGCCTGGGCGAGGTGATATTCGGCGACTGTGAACAGGGACGGGCACCGGAAGGTGAGATTTTGATCATCGGCTGTACGGTCTGCGCCGGCCAGGCCGGCAAGGTCAAAGAAGGGAAGATCAATGCCTTTGCCCGGAGGGAAATCCCGGCCGAAGTCATCAATGATATAGATGCCCGGGGCGGAGTGGAGCGGGAAACTATTGACGAGGCTTTCCTGCGCCTGCGCCGGGAGCTGCGCCGGATGGAACGGGCTGTGACCTATGAGGATTTTGAGAATCTGGTCCGCAGCACCCCAGGCCTGATGATCAATAATTGCCAGACCATCCCGGTGAGCCGGACAATCAAGCGTGACGGCAGTATGGA
>CAYXHK010000076.1:0-9181 GCA_964464665.1 uncultured Syntrophomonadaceae bacterium | reverse complement strand
ATGTCCATTACGCAGCCGTTAAATTTGAGCCTCTTCCACTAGCCGTCCGCGGGCATAAGTCCGAAAGACCCGCTGGATTTCCACTCGAACCACTTCACCTACGGCTACGCCCGCCCCTTCAATGTCCAACACATAACCATTCAAGCGGGCTATGCCATCGTAACCGTTAACAATATGCGGCTCTTCGATCCGCACATTTAAAATCTGTCCCACCTTCACCGGCATCGCCAGGTCTTCGATTTCCTCCTGACCGTAAAGACTTTTAATCTGCACGTGTTCCAGATGCAGATCATCCCGGCCTTTGATAATAAACTGCTTTTCTGCTTGTTCCTCCAATTGGCGCAGATGACTACCACCGGCACCGATCAGCATGGAGGCCACGCTGGGATGCGCCTCCAATAAAAAGGCCGGGGCATCGCTTTTGACCGCTAAAGACATTAACTGCTTTTGGGCCCGGATGCTGATCGTCTCTTCGGAGAGCACTTTCCCTTTCCCTTCACAATAGGGACACGCTCTTTGCAATAAGCTGTCGAGGCCCTGCTGCACCTTTTTACGGGTCATTTCCACCAGGCCTAATTGGGTTAAGCCTAAGATTTTGGCCCGGGTTCGATCTTTTTTCAGTTCCTCTTCCAGAAGCGACAACACCTTAGATTGGTCCTGCGCACTTTCCATATCAATAAAATCAATAATAATAATGCCGCCAATATTCCGCAGCCGCAGCTGCCGGGCGATTTCAATGGCTGCCTCCAAGTTGGTCTTAAGCACCGTATCCGCCAAATTAATGCTGCCCACATACTTACCGGTATTCACATCAATAGCGGTTAAAGCTTCCATTTGGTCAATAACCAAATAGCCGCCGGATTTCAGCCAAACCTTGCGCTTTAAGGCTTTTTCGATCTCATACTCTACCCCAAACTGCTCAAAAAGATCAACCGGCTCATAACTGAGTCTTTGTTTCAGGCTGGTTTGGCCTTTTTCCAGTTCCAACATGTCCAAAATTTTGTCATAGACCCAGCGGGAGTTGACAACCAGCCGGTCTACTTCTTCCGTAAACAGATCCCGAATGATCCGCTGCACCAGTTCCAAATCGCGGTGAATCAAGTTCGGGGCTCCGGTGTACCGGCTGCGAAACAAGACTTTTTTCCATAATCGGGTTAACCCTTTCGCTTCATGCCGCAGCGGTTCCTCATCCACCCCCTCGGCGACGGTTCGGATGATCAGGCCCATGCCCGCCGTCTTAACGGCCTCCGCCATGTTCCGCAGTCTTTCCCGCTCCCTTTCCTGCTCGATGCGCCGGGATATACCGATGTAATCTACCGTGGGCATTAAGACCAGGTGGCGTCCTGGCAGCGTGATGTGCATCGTCACTCTGGCCCCTTTGGTGCCGATAGGCTCTTTAACTACTTGCACCAATATTTCCTGCCCCTCTTTTACCAGGGCATCAATCGGGTTGTGGGCTGGCTGATTGCTGTGCTGTCCCGGTTCCCAGCCCTCGCCAACCTCTTTTAGATTACGCGAACCAACCACATCTTCCACATACAAAAAAGCGTTCTTCTCCAGCCCAATATTTACAAAAGCCGCCTGCATACCCGGCAGTACATTTTCCACGCGTCCCTTATATATGTTTCCAACCAGGCGCTGTTCCGTTCCTCTTTCCAGATAAATCTCGACTAGCTGACGGTTTTCCAATACCGCCACCTGGTTTTCTCCGCCATTTACCTGGACTAATATCTCTCGATTAATAATTTTCACCTCCTATCCGTTCCAACTGTTTCTTTCTGCTCCTAAGATAAATCTTTGTCCGATTATCTTTTCTCCGATGCCGGCGGTTTCTTTCTATATTAATATTATAATTCACTTTGATATTGACTTTAATCTTGGCTTTACTAATATACTAAATTTACTATAGTTATTGCCCTAAACTGTGTTCCCCTGTTTAACAATAAAGATCCAGCTAATCCAAGGTACTCATTATTCCTTAGTTATCACTTCTAAAGGAGAGAGCCGTCGGCCGGCTCGGGTAACAAAAAGGCCGGTGCGCCGAATCCGCAGGCTTTCCCGCTCCCAAAGCAGACTCCCGTAACGCTCCAGAGAATCCAGGACTTCACTGGGCCGAACCGCGAGCTGGGAACTAAGCCTAAGCCAGATTTCTCCCTGCACCAAGCCTTGATCCCAGGTCAAAGCCAAACTGCTCAATCCCGCCCGGGCGTCAATCTCCCGCGACCCCTTGTCGTTTGAACGAATTATGGGCCAGGATACACAATTTAGCACCCGAGCTATTGCCTCTTGAAACGCTTCCGCTGATTGAATTCCCGATTCAAAACGCAGCTTAGCGGAAACGGTATAACAGGCGGTGTCGATCAGCGCCATCAGCCCGGGGGCTTCTAACGGGATTTCCCGAACCTGCTTAATCCCTAAACCTACCGGCATCTGCGCCGCAAAGGCCTGCTGAATCTCCGCAATGCCAAATGGTCTTCCCGGCCGTTCCTCCAGTTCCACATCAAAATATTCCCGTTCTCCTTCCATCCCTACCGGGAGCACTGAGCCAAAAGAAAAACGATAATGGGGATGAAAACCCTGCGAAAGCGCCACGGGCAACCCGGCGCGGCGGGCCGCCCGCTCAAACATCCGGTTTAAATCGAGGTGGGAAACGTAAGCCACCGGCCCTTCCTTACTATATTCTATCCGAAACCGGTACATCTTCCGTCTCCTCTCCTGAACCGGTTAAAACCAGATTTACCCCCAAGGAGGCACACACCCCGCAAACCGAACAGTCCGACAGCCGGCAATCCTCCGTAATCGCTCCAGTCATCGCCTTTTGGTATTCATCCTGCAAAAACTCCCGGGATACGCCTGAACTCAAATGATCCCAAGGCAAGACCTCATCCAGGGGTATTTTTCGGTTAGCGTAAAAATGCGGGTCCAGTCCCGCCTCAAAAAAAGCCTCGTTCCAAAGCTGCGGCTTAAAATACTCGCTCCAACCATCAAAACGGGCGCCTTTTTGCCAGACTTTTTCCAAGGCCGCGCCGATTCTGCGGTCGCCCTTGGCAATCACCGCTTCCCAGAAACTCAAATTAGCGTCATGCCAATTATACTTAATCCGTTTATCTCGCAGGCGCTGACGCAGATATTCCTGTTTAAATTTCAAATCCGGCTGGGGATGCTGCCCCTCCCACTGAAAAGGGGTATGGGCTTTAGGCACAAAATTAGAAACACTGACCGTCACTTGAATTCTTTTTTTGAGTCGACCCTGCCGGGCCGCCTCAGTGCCAATTTCCGCCACCCGCCGGGCTAAAGCGGCAATCCCGTCCAAATCTTCAATTTCCTCAGTGGGCAGCCCAATCATAAAGTAAAGCTTGATAGAAGACCAGCCCGCGTCAAAAGCCGCCCTGGCGGCAGCAAACAGGTCTTCCGCCGTAACGCCTTTGTTTATCACGTCCCGCAACCTTTGAGTACCCGCTTCCGGGGCAAAGGTCAACCCGGTTTTCCGGCCCTTCTGGACCGCATCCGCCAATTCAACGGAAAATGAATCGATACGCAGCGAAGGCAAAGTTACGGCAATCCCCCGCTGCTGGTACTCCGCCAAAAGCTGGTTGATCAATCCCCGCACTGACCCATAATCACCGGTGCTTAAGGAAGTGAGCGATATTTCATTATATCCGGTATTTTGGACTAATTCTTTAGTCTGCTCGATTAAGGTTGCCAGTTTGCGCTCCCGGGTAGGCCTATAAACCATTCCCGCCTGACAGAAGCGGCAGCCGCGCTGGCAACCGCGAAAGACCTCCAGCATGATCCGGTCGTGCACTACCTCAATATTCGGCACAATGGGCGCGGTTGGGAAAAAAGTCTGATCCAAATCCGCCTCTACGCGCCGGACCACTTGCCTGGGGACTCCCGCTTCCCGGGGTTCAACTTGGGCGATGGTGCCATCTTCGTGGTACTTTACCTGATAAAAAGCCGGGACATAAACCCCAGGAACCTGGGCTAAGTCCCGCAGCAGGGCCATACGGCTGCTATATTTGGCACCGTCCGCTGGCGCAGCCGGATCCCGGTGCCTCTCTGCTACCCGCAAAACCTCCAGGAGCACGGTCTCCCCTTCGCCCAGCACAAAGGCATCAACAAAATCTGCCAGTGGTTCCGGATTAAAAGCCCCAGGTCCGCCAGCCAATACCAAAGGATGCTGTTCGTTTCGCTCCCGGCTCTTTAGGGGAATAGAGCCCAGATCCAACATGTTCAGCAGATTAGTATAGCTCATCTCGTACTGCAGGGTAAACCCCACCACTTCAAAATCCACTAAGGCATGCCGGGATTCCAATGAAAACAAAGGGATTCTATGTTTCCGTAATTCCGCCTCCATATCGGGCCAGGGAGCAAAGGTCCTTTCCATTAGAAAGTCTGCTTCCTGATTGACCAGACCATATAAAATGCGTAATCCCAAGTGGGACATTCCCACCTCGTAAACATCTGGAAAAGCAAAAACCATCCGTAAAGAAACGGAATCCCATGGTTTAACCGCCGCGTGCAGTTCGCCCCCGACGTAACGCCCGGGTCTTCTGACCCGAGGCAAAATTCTATCTAGATCCGCAAAGGGAATTATCAAAAAAGACCCTCCTCCAAAAACTTGAATAAAGTTTACCACACAATCTGCTTATACGCAAAATCTCCCAACCTTGCCGCAACCTGACTAAACCGTTCTCATCACTCCTAATTATCCCCAAACAAAGAGACGGGCAACCCCGGTCTGTACTCCCGGACCGGATTGCCCGTCTTAATACTACCCGTCTCAGTATTACCTATTTTTATATTGCCCGTTTCAGTATTACCTGTTTCATTATTGCCCGTTTCTAAATATCATATATCCGTTTCTAAAGATTGACCCCAGAGTTTGACCTGAATAATTCTAGTAATTGAAGCGAAGCAAAAAGAACGTCCCCTTGCTTCCACTTGTTTCACTAAGCATAAGGCCTTATTTTCTTATTAAATCATCTAACCGTAAATTAGGTATTACTGGTCTGGCCTGTCTGGATAAAAATTAAGGGATCCACTGGCTTTCCCTGCACCCGAATCTCGTAATAAATGCGTTTTGGCGTATTATTGGCTGAAAGCAGCCGGCCGATTTCCTGACCGAGGGATACTTGGTTTCCCGGTTTTACCTGTGCCACAGAGCACCCGCTCGTAATCGAGATAATCCCCTGACCGTGATCAATCTGCACTGAATACCCATACTGCTCATCCCCGGTAACTGTTGCCACCCGTCCCGAGTAACCGGCCAGCACCTTTTGCTCTAAATTGGTTTCAATCGTAATTCCCCCGCTGAGATAGCCCTGATCTGGGCTTTTTCCCTGAAGGTCGAAACGGTTGACCACTTTTCCGGCCGCGACTGGATAAATAAAACTAGGATATGGCTGCAGCGTTGAAAGATCCGGCGGGTTCGTCAACCCAGCCGAGTCTCCTCCTCCTGGCCCCAAAACTCCAACCCGGCCGTCAAATAAAGTAAGACCAAGGTTTTTCTCGTCAGTAGTAACTGGTTTTAAGTTATCCCAGAAGTTGGCGCCACGATATTTTTCCAGCCAGGGATTTATATCATAATCAGTATTTATTGTATAACTGACCACCCGATGGACTTGCTCCGCTCCCGGAAAACCATTTTGCTGCGCGACTAAAACCAAAACCAACAGTATCAGACAAACTATTAACCGGCTTATCCATCTCCCATTCAACGAAAGCCTTAAAGGTCTCTTTGGCTTTAATCTGGTTAATGGCGGCAAATTATTATTTTCATATTTAAGCTCTGATTTTAGAACCATACTAACCCTCCTGCCTGACACCCTTTTATTCCAATAACCACATATTCCTGATAAAACATATGCGGATAAGATGAAAATATTACCTTAAGGAGCATCGTGGCCGAGGTGTCAGACGCTATTGGTTCGAAGTGGTCTGCCTTTAGTCTCGAGGCTTTCGCCTTGATTCAGACTTAGATGCGACTATTTCAATTTGACTAGCCGGAATAAAAAACAGACGCCGCTTTAAAATTTAAACGGCGTCTGTTTCATCTGCTGAATTAAACAAATAGTATGGATTTGAAAAATACTTAGTAGTTGTGCCTTATAGGCATGGGTGGTTAGTTAGAAAAATACTTTTTCCCGACGTAAGTTGATATTCAGCAGAAGTCCTACGGACAGCATATTCGCCAACATAGAACTTCCGCCATAGCTTAAGAAAGGCAGAGGGATACCGGTAATCGGCATAATCCCAATCGCCATCCCTACGTTCTCCAAGATATGGAACCCCCACATCGAGGCAATCCCGATAGCTATGTAAATGCCAAACTGATCTTTAGATTTAAAGGCAATCCGCAGGACGCGGTACAACAGGACAAAATAAATCCCGATAATAAAAGTCGCCCCAATAAAACCCAACTCTTCCCCTACGACCGAAAAAATAAAATCCGTATGATGCTCCGGCAAGAAATTGCCCTGAACCTGGGTCCCATTAAATAACCCCTTACCCCAAAATCCCCCGGAACCGATGGCCACCAGCGATTGGATTACGTGCCAGCCGGCTCCCCGGCCCCCCTGTCCGTCCAGATAGGGATTCATGAAAACAATGAGCCGGGATATTTGATAATCCTCTAAAGGCAAGGGTAAACCAAACTTTAGATTGCCCACCAGAGCCACCACAATGATTAAAACTCCCGCGCCAATAATTTTGAGTAAAAGACTGCTTCGCGCGCCCGCGACAAACAGCATTCCAAAAGTGATGGCAATAAAAACTAGGGAAGTTCCTAAATCCGGCTGGGCTAGAATTAAACCTAAAGGAATGCCCACGTGCAGAAAAGCCGGCAGCAATTCCCGCCAACTGCCTAAACGCTCCTGGTGTTTCACTAAATAAACCGCAAAAGTAATAATGACCAAGACCTTGGCCAACTCTGAAGGCTGTCCGCCCAGCGGACCCAACTTCAGCCAAAGCTGAGCTCCCTTTGCGGAATGGCCAGCTATTAAGACGGCCAACAACAAAAAGATATTCAACCCATATAAATAATTGGCATAACGAAACAATACCCCATAATCAATCATTAAGACGGGTATTAGGCAGATTACACTTATAAATATCCAAAGTGCCTGTTTCTTTACGAAAAACCACTGGTCACTGTTAACATTTAAAGTGGCACTGCTTAAAATCAGGAGCCCCATGATTAAGATTAAAGACAAGGCTACAATAAAGGTTAAATCTAAATTCTTTAAAAGTTTACGGTTGATCAAAAAATTACCCCCGGCCTATCCTTTTTATCCCTCCTATATGCGCTCCTTTATTGAACCACGGCATCCCGGGTGATTCTTTTCATGCGTAAAACCGGGATGTTCGCCATTAAGGCTACGGAGTTATCCTCCTGATTTAAGCTGACCTCTAAGGCAGACTCATCTATCTCCATATAATGGGTGATGACCTTGATGAGATCCTCCTTTAAAGCTTCGAGCAACTGGGGTGATACGTTCATTCGATCATGAACCAACACCAGCCTTAACCGCTCTTTAGCTACGGTCTTGCTATTTGACGCTGCATCCCTGCCAAAAAAACGGGCTAAGAATTCTAGCAAGAGCCCCTCCCCCCCTTTCGAACTCTGCCAGTTGGGCTATCTTGCGCTGCCAAAACTAAAGAGTTTTCTAAACCAGGGCCTCCAGCCCTCACGAACTTCCAAATTCATAAAAGGAACTTCTTCGCCGGTAATGCGCCGGGCAATATTACTGAAAGCCATCCCGGCTTTGGACAGGGAATTAAGCACCGCCGGTTCTCCCCGATTTGTAGAGATGAGGATTGTTTCATCCTCCGGAACGATGCCAATCAGGTCTATCCGCAAATTGTCCAGGATATCTTCAACGTCTAACATGTTCCCCTGTTTTACCATGATCGGGCGAATCCGGTTGACAATTAACCGGGTGTCTTTAATTTCCGAAGCTTCCAGCAGACCGATAATCCGGTCCGCATCCCGGACTGAGGAAATTTCGGGATTAGTCACTACCAGCGCTCGATCGGCTCCGGCCACGGCATTTTTAAATCCCTGTTCAATACCGGCGGGACAATCAATTAAAACGTAATCAAATTCTTTTTTCAGCTCTTCGCACAATGAACGCATCTGTTCCGGCGTAACCGCAGTTTTATCCCGAGTTTGGGCTGCCGGCAGGAAGTAGAGACCATCCAGGCGCTTATCCCGAATCAATGCTTGTTTTAATCGACAATTACCACTGGTAACATCAATCAGGTTGAAAACGATCCGGTTTTCCAATCCCAGAACCAAGTCTAGTTTACGCAAACCGATATCAGTATCTACCAGAGCTACTTTTTTGCCTAAAGCCGCTAGAGCGGTGCCGATATTTGCGGTTGCAGTGGTCTTTCCCACTCCCCCTTTGCCAGAAGTTACGACCACAACTTCACCCATTATGTCTCCTCCTCCATGATTTATACCACGTTTTTCAATATCTTTCAATTACTACAATCCCCTCCCGTATCCGGGCAGTTTCAGTTACCTCCGGACCGCCTTGTTCGCCGTCTGGGGGACGGGTTATATGCCCGGCGATCCGAAGTTGGGTCGGTCTCAGGCGATAAGCGGTAATTGTAGCTGATTCGTCTCCCCGGGCGCCAGCGTGGGCAACCCCCCGAAACGAACCCATAACCACAATATTTCCGCCAGCGGTAACCTCTGCCCCCGGGTTTACATCACCCATGATCACTACGCTGCCGGTATGATGAATACTCTGACCGGAACGGAGTGATCTTTGTACCAATAAAGTATCCGACTGATCGATAGCATTCTTTATGACCTTCTTAGTATCCTCCGAGGCTCCTAAGCTCATGCCATGCTCCGTAATGGGGCCCTCTAAAAACGGAAGATTATTATGGTTTACCGCCTCTCGATTATCGGCTGGAATTTCGTTTATTGCCCCCACTTCTGTGGTTGCGGCCACTTCTTGATTTACTTCCTGCCGGTTTGATTCTGTTGGCTTAGCCAGACCGTTTAGGCCAATACTCCTTGTCGATTCAGAAAAAGTTTGAACTGGGTCTGTTTTTGCGGGTAAACCCTTAATCTGAATTACCTCAGCCCCGGATATTCCTGGCCGCACCGCGGTCTTTGCTTTAGGGGAATCCTTGACGATCTGGCCGGACTTGCCTTTAGCATTGC
>CAYXHK010000075.1:0-9211 GCA_964464665.1 uncultured Syntrophomonadaceae bacterium | reverse complement strand
ATCACCGGTTTAAGGCCGGGGGCCTGGTTATCGATGACGAGCAGAAGCAGGTCTGGGTGGACGGGGAAGAGGTCAAACTGACGCCGGTCCAGTATAAGATCTTGCAGCTATTGACGGCGAATGCAGGAAGAGTGTTTTCGATTGAGGAAATCTACGAGCGGGTCTGGCAGGAGAACGCCTATCACGCGGAAAACACGGTGGCCGTGCACATCCGCAAGATCCGCGAGAAAATTGAGATTAATCCGAAGGAGCCTAAATACTTGAAGGTGGTGTGGGGGATTGGATACAAGGTCGAAAAACTTTAGCCACGCGATGTTCACCAAGCTGGTGGTTTTTATATTGGTCATCGTGTGCTTTACGGGAGTTATAACTGAGATATTAAAAGCCGGCAGCCAGGCGGGAAGTTTTGAAGCGGCTTGGGGCACGGCTTTTGAAAAGGACTATTTTGAGAGCCACAGTTTTCAAAACGACTGCAGCCAGTTGGCTTATGCCCTGGCTGATTTGACCGGCGAGTTGAAGAGCGAGGAACACATTTTAAACGGCGGGACCGTCAGGCTGGAGGAGCTTAAGGCAGCGGAAAACCGTTTGTATAATGAGTTTGAGGACGATTACCGGGAATACAACCCGAATTTATCCAGGGTGGAAAACTATCAGCGTTTTACTGAGCGGTATGCGGATCAGATCGCGCAGCTGACGGCGCAGCGAAAAGAGGATTTAATCAAAGAAGATCTGCGGCGCTACCATTTAGCTCTCCAGAAGCTGGCCAAATACCCGGGGGTTTATTATTACGCTACTAACGGAGAAAATGTGTTCACCAACAGTCCCAGCGCGGACAAGGCCTTTTTCAAGAATTACCCGGCCTATCTGGTCTGGGATAAGACCGAGTCGACCGGCTATCCGTCGCAGATCCAGGCGGACCGCTTTGGTTTTTCATCGGCCAGTTATATCAGGGCTAATGACGGGAGTTTTTATGTCAAGAATGACCCGAACCGGGTGTATGCCGTGGAAAATTCGGTTTATCTGGCCTTTACCCCGGAGTTTTTGAATCCTCGGCAGGAGACGTGGCAAAACAATAAGACGGCGGCAACCGGGAGTATGCAGCGCCTCGGCGGTTTCAGCCTGGGGCTTATCGTGGCTATGTTATATCTGCTGGTGGTGGCCGGGCGCAAAGCGTTTGGCGATAAAGAGGCGCATTTAAATTTTGTGGATACCCTGTATACCGATGTGAACCTGGTCCTGTGCCTGGCGCTGATTGCCTTATGGACAGTACCTATTGGTTTTGGCCTGACGCATTATCAGTTGGATCAGATGATCTGGCCGATTACCGCCGGCATCGGCGCGCTCGGTTTGATCCTGGTGCTATCTTTGGTCCGGCACCTGAAGAACCGGACTTTTATAAAGCATTCGCTTACTTTTAAGGTGCTGCATAAAGTGTTTCGGTTCCTGCAGCAGGTTTACGCCAGCGGAAGTCTCGGCTGGAAGGTGGCGGTGGTGGTAATCGGCTATCCTCTGGCGGTGGCGGCTACCTTCTTTATGTTCCCGATCACGATTGGGGCCGCGGTCTGGCTGGCGTTTAAAAAGGTGCAGGAATACCAGGCGATCCAGGCGGGCATGGCGCGGGTCCGGGAAGGGGACCTGCAGCATAAGATCACAGTGGCCGGCTCGGGTGAACTGGCCAAACTGGCGGACGATATCAATCGGATGACGGAGGGTTTAAACAAGGCGGTGGCGAATGAACTGAAAAGCGAACGCCTGAAAACCGAATTGATCACCAATGTGTCCCACGATATTCGCACCCCTTTGACCTCGATAATTACTTACGTGGACCTGTTGAAAGGGGAAAAGGATCCCGACCAGGCGGCCAAGTATCTGGAGGTAATCGACCAGAAGTCGCAGCGCCTAAAAACTCTGACTGATGATTTGTTTGAGGCGGCTAAGGCCTCGAGCGGCAGCATCCCGGTAAGTCTGGCGCAGATCGATCTCACCTCGCTGCTCACGCAGGGTCTGGGGGAACTGGACGATAAAATCCAAGCGCAGCAGTTGGAGTTTAAGCTGAATTATCCGTCGGAGAAAGTCTATATTATGGCGGACGGCAAATTATTCTGGCGTGCTCTGGAGAACCTGTTCGCCAACATCTTTAAGTACGCGCTGCCCGGCTCCAGGGTCTATATCGAGGTGGAGGATCTAGGGGAGTCGGCGCGACTGGTGCTAAAAAATATTTCCGCTGCGGAGCTGAACGTTTCGGAGGAAGCGCTCATGGAACGCTTTGTGCGGGGCGATGAAGCCCGAAGCAGCCAGGGCAGCGGTTTGGGCCTGTCGATTGCCAAGAGTCTGATTGAAGTGCAGAAGGGCCGGTTTGAGCTGGAGATCGACGGGGATCTGTTTAAGGTGATCATTCTGATGCCGAAGTAGGCACAAAAAACGCACGGTGCATTTTGGACCTGCTCGTGGGCGGAAAGAGGCTGGCTGATGGGAAGGAGCTACAAGCGATAGCAGGCAGGGTTATGTTCCTTATGCGACAGCAAGCGCCGTCAGCAAAGAAAAAACCGAAATTGCTATGAAACAGGCCAAGCAGATCCTGGAAAAACGTCACCATACCCAGGATAGATATCGCACCTACAGCCTTCAGCAGGACTTGGAAGAGATTAATACAGTCATGAACATCCTGCAGTTGGTAATTGGTTAGATTGCCGGTATTTCGCTCTTCGTGGGTGGAATCGGGGTAATGAATATCATGTTGGTATCGGTTACTGAGCGAACTAGGGAAATCGGGATCAGAAAAGCGTTAGGTGCTGAGTACAAAGATAGGTTCACAATTTGTCCTAGTGACTTCCGGCCTTTAACCGGCTGTCTTTTTTTTGCTTGACCCGGGTACTGGAATTATCCGTTAATTGGCCGATATATAATAAAGGGTAATAGGTAACAATTGGGAAGTTGGATGAAGGGAAATAACAAGTGCCGACCACCCGGCAGGAAGCTGATATCTTTTTGATATTAGATAATGGAGGATTGTTATGGAATATGTACCATTTATATTTTCTGTGCTGTTCCTGACAGTATTTGCGGTTTATCTGTTTTTTGGCATCCATATTCTCCGTTCAGACCCGAAGGCAGACCTAAACCGGGTATTTCTTGCCCTGTGTATTTCTTTATGCTTGTGGTCTCTGGGGTTTTCTGTTGCCAACTCAGCACCGGATATAGAAACCTGTCTATTATGGAGAAGGATTTCCGCCCTTGGCTGGGCCTCTATATATAGCGTTATGCTGCATTTCTTTCTGTTACTTACCAATGAAGGACGCCCCGCCAGACCATGGTATACCTATGGACTATTGTACCTGCCCGCCATCATCGGCATATATGCTTTTTCCATTTCCAACAGTATCACGGCTGCCCAGTTCAATTTTGTAAAAATGGATTACGGCTGGGTTAATATCGGGGTACAGAACGGGTGGACGTGGTTTTTTTACGCTTACTATATCGGATATACCCTGGTCGGTCTGGGACTTCTTTGGCAATGGAAACGCGAATCACATAGCGGCAATACTCGCTCTCAGTCCAATCTTATCTTTTATGCGGTTGTTGCCGCTTTAATACTGGGCAGTCTGACGGATGTGTTATTAAATTCACAGCTTCCTAACCCTCTGCCGCAAATGGCGCCGGTCTTTACTTTGCTGCCGATGGCAGCCATATACTATTCCATCAGGCGTTATGGCTTAATGGAGAAGGAAGTTGGGAATAAAGATGAGTTATTCCTGACAAATGAAGTCCGCTCAAAAACGTATTACTACTTGTCCATTGTATTCTTTGCCGCAGGACTGTTGGGTTTATCATCCTTCATCTTGTCGAATACGGTAATTAGCGAGGAAGGCCTGAAAACCACGCTGTATGCAAGCGGATTGTTTTTTATTATGGGAATTGCCATCTATCTTTCTCAATTTATAAGAAATGAGGCAATAAAAATTTCATTTATAATGATTATATCCCTTGGCAGTATACCCGTAATAACCCTTGCCTGCCTGAAATACGCCAGTATAACTATCTGGGTCTTCCCTATTCTTTTAATGTTTGCCACATTGGTGTTCAATACGCGGATTCCCTTGGTGCTGATTACCGTAACGGCCCTTATCACTCAGGTACTGGTATGGATCTATGCACCGTCAGGACCAGTATTGATTGATGAAATTGATTTTATTATAAGGATTGGTATATTTATTATCGCGTTTAGCATAGCAGTTTTTATAAACAACATTTATATAGAAAACCTAAGGGATAATATCTATCAAACCAACTATCAAAAGATGATCTCGGAAGTTGCCTCTGGTTTCGTGAGTATCAATCAGGCAAACATTGATCAGAAAGTAGATGACCTGTTGAAAAAAATAGGTCAATTTTTTCAGGTGGACCGCACCTATGTCTTTCTCATTAATCACCGGGAAGGCACTATGTCCAATACCCATGAATGGTGCAGCGAGTCGTCGGACCCGGCCATACAGGGTCTTCAGAACCTGCCATTGGATGTATTCCCCTGGTGGATGGAACAATTAAGAATCAACAAATTGGTTCATATTGAGGATGTCAATAAACTGCCGGATGAGGCCGGCGCGGAGAAAGATTTGCTAACACAGCAAAATATTAAATCAGTTATGGTAATCCCCATTGAGGAACACGGTGAACTCCTGGGCTTCATTGGACTGGACTCGGTGGAATCTTTCAAAAAATGGTCTGATTACCATATCGGATTATTGAGAACCATGGCTGATCTGCTGGCTGACGGATTGATCAAAGCCAAAACCGAAAAAGAAATCGAGTTCATGGCCTATTACGATCAATTGACGGGTATTCCCAACCGCATCCTTTTTTCTGACCGGCTTACGCAGGCCATTAACCTGGCCCAGCGGAATGAAAGGTATATCGCTATTATTTTTATGGATCTGGATAGTTTCAAGGCGGTGAATGATACTATGGGACACAACGGCGGGGATGCCGTCATCAAGTCAGTGGCGCAGAGTTTGGTACATGCTTTGCGAAAAACAGATACTGTTGCCCGATTCGGTGGGGACGAATTTTTGATCATGCTTAACAATCTTTCGGATCAGAAGGATGTCGTTACAATTGCCAACAACCTTATTGCCCTGTTCCAAAAACCGTTCATTATTGAAGGTCAGGAGTTCTATATTACGGTTAGTGCAGGTATAGCCGTTTATCCGGTTGACGGTGAGGATTCCGAAACACTGATTAAAAATGCCGATATTGCAATGTACACGGCCAAATCCAAAGGGAAAAACCAGTTTGCGTTATGCACCTCGGAGATGAAGGATGATGTTATGATAAACATAAAGCTATCCAACCGTCTGTACCGGGTCGAAGAACGGAATGAACTGCTTCTTTACTATCAACCTCAGATTTGCCTGTATACGGGCAGGATAACCGGGCTGGAGGCTTTATTGCGCTGGAAACACCCCGAATTGGGCATGATCTTTCCCAACGTTTTTATACCGTTAGCCGAAAGGAATGGCACCATCAACAGCATAGGCGACTGGGTCCTTAAAACAGCCGTCAGTCAGAATAAAAGATGGCAGGAAATGGGGCTGCCGCATCTGCGCATTGGGGTTAATCTGTCTGTCATTCAACTTAACAATCCGGATTTTGCCGATAATGTCGACAGGATTCTGAAAGAAACCGGCTTAAAACCGGAGTATCTTGACCTGGAAATTACTGAAAGCGCAGCGACCAGAGAACCGAACACTACTTCGGACATTCTGCATAAATTAAAAGGGCTGGGCGTGTCTATTTCCATCGATGATTTTGGCATAGAATACTCGTCCCTGAGTCGGCTCAAATCGCTTCCCATCGACCGGATCAAGATAGATATGCAGTTTGTGCATGGTATCGAACACAGCGAAAAAGATCAGGCTATCACCAAGGTTATAATTAATCTGGCCAAAAATTTAGGGATTGGGGTTTTGGCGCAAGGGGTAGAAACGGTGCCTCAGAAGGAATTTCTTGCTCAAAAGATGTGCGATGAGGTGCAGGGTTATTTCTATTATAAGCCAATGCCGGCAGTGGAGATTGAGGAACTATTGCGGTCTATTGCATGAAGGCACAGATCGCTGATCTTGTTCATCATACAGGGCATACCGGGCCTGGAGGAGCTGGAGGATTTGTTAAAGGTGATGGTTTGGCTGCCCAAAGCATGTCAAAGGCGGGCGTGCAGCCGGTTTGGCGGAGACGGGCACTGTCTGCAGAAATGGTGGTCGGAGGAAACAGCAGAATCTTCAATTATCAGTTTGTCAGTTAAGGGCAATACTTTGTAAGGCCGCCGTCCAAAGGCGGCCTTACAAAGTATCTCTGGGTATCTCTGGCTTTATTTAATATATTCGTCGCTAACCAAAATGGGAAGTATTACTTTGGTTGGAATGGTAAATTCCACTATCCCCATACTCCCTGGTGCAACTTCATACTCATCAAAGGAAATGACCAGTTTCCCATCTTCAGTAATATAGAAATTTTGGTTTACCGATATTTTGTCAAAATCATCGGTAAACCCTTCCTTGCTGTCTACCCAGTAAATAATTCCCGCATCGGCTTGCATTTGTTCTTTCATCTGAGATTTAATACAGTTGCTGATAATGTCTACATAACTCTTATCCTGGAACAAACCCGGCAAGGTTATTAAAATTTGTTTTTCTTTATCTATGGTGTCATATTTGAGTTTTTCCGTCCCTGAAGCCATAACCGTTAAGGTGTAACGCCCAATTGACAGGAGTCTGTCTGTTTCGGTCTTGGTCATATACCCACTGTTAACAGAAAAATTTCCTTCTCCATTTTTCAGGTTTTCCATTTCGTCAAGGAACTGATCATATAGTTGTTTGCCCTCTGTACGGTATTTTTCATTTAAACTGTTTTCCAGGGTTTTGTTTGCTAGACCCTGTATTTGAGGCACTTTAATATCTGCCTCAAACCGATCCTCTTTTACAGTGTATTCTTGAAAGGTCACGACTTTAACCGGACCGCTTGCCGGTTCAGTCTGGACTGTCTCCTTTTCCGAAAGACGCAACAGCACAGTTACCAGTTGTGCCCTGGTTACGCTGTCTGACGGACTGAGCGTTGAAGCAGAAGTGCCATTAATAATTCCGGTTCCGCATGCCCATTGAAATGCCCGGTAGGCCTCGTTATGCTTTATATCGGACACATCGGTATAGGACAGAATATTCGTATCCTCGCCGGCTGTGGGGCTAATGCCGTAAAGCAACGCATAGTCATACATTAATTTTATCATCTGCTCCCTGGAAACAGTCCCGTCAGGTTCAAGCGAGGATGCACCGGCATCTGGGATTAATCCAGACCCGCAGGCCCATTGGAATGCCTCGCAGGCACCTTCCCGAATGTCAAATGCATCATCGTATGACAAGATATTCGTATCTAATCCGACGGATACATCATAACCTTTTATTTTTGAGTAGTTGTACAGCGCCACGATAAATTCGGTGCGATCAATTGCGGAAGCAGGCTCAAAAGCAGTTTCGCCCGTGTCCTCTAAAAGCTTATTGGAACTGGCGTATACCACTCCTTTATAGAACCAGTCCTTTTCCGCAACGTCGTTGAATCCGGTGCTGGCATAAGCCGTCCGGCCACTTAAAAAAGCAAAAACAAGGCATAACAGCAGCAACTTAAAACGGTTCTTTTTCATTCCCATGTCGTGTCCCTCCATTTTGATTTTGTTGAGTGAGTAATAAACCGGGGTTTCTACTGGACCTGTATGCAGTATTGGATCTGTATATAAATATTAGACGTTTATCGCAGCCAAAAGGCTATGGCTAATCCGGCAGTAAGTATCCTGGCTAATAAAATAAAAAGCGTGGACAGGAATGAGTGCAGATTAGAATTACCTTTATGTTACATTATAACCCGCTGTTTTGCCAGTATTTCTTAAGGTATAATAAAGAGGAACTTGCAGGATTTGGTTAGTCAGCCGGGGGTCTGTCAGACGTCATGAAAGTAGAAGCACCTAAACAACAGGTAAATATTTAAACTGGTTAAAGCGATATCAAAGAAGCACAGCCGCAAAAGGAAAGGAACGGTGTGTTTTATGAACTGGGAAGAAGTTCGAAAAATATATCCGGATCGGTTTGTAAAAATTAAGATACTTAAGACACATATAGAAAACAACGTGCGATACATTGAGGAAATGTCTGTAGTTAGAGCTTTCGAGGATGAGCGGGATGCCACTAGAGAGTTGGTAAGGACAAAAGATGATGAATTAGTTTATCACACGGGAAAAGAAAAGCTAGAAGTACCGATTAAGTCAGTCTTTGGATATAGAGGAGCAGTTTGATGAACAATTTGCGGGGACGCCTTCCCGGGCAGCTTCCCGTTGTTGGAGGTGTATCTGAAAATGATTGAGTTGCCGGAAGCCAGAGCTTTGGCGGATCAGCTTAACCAAACCATAAAAGGAAAGTGGGTATCCGAGGTGGTGGCCGCGCAATCCCCTCATAAACTCACCTGGTATCACGGCGACCCGCAGGAGTATCCGAAGCTGCTGGCCGGAAAAAACATCAGCCAAGCCGCGGCCTACGGCGGCCTGGTAGAAATCGCGATCGAAGAGGCGCGGGCCGTATTTGGCGACGGGGTAAACTTAAGGTTCCACGCGCAAGGGGAGAAGCGGCCGCCGAAACACCAGCTGCTGCTCGAATTTGAGGATGGAACCGGCCTTAGTGCGTCCGTTCAGATGTACGGAGGAATTCAGTGTTTCAGGGCGGGCGAATTAGACAATCCCTATTATCATGTCGCCAAGGCCAAGTCTTCACCGCTTTCGGTCGAATTTGATCAGGCCTATTTCGATTCGCTGATATCTGCCCCCGAGGTGCAGAAATTGAGCGCGAAGGCTTTTTTGGCAACGGAACAGCGGATCCCCGGCCTGGGTAACGGCATGCTCCAGGACCTGCTTTATCTGGCCAAGGTCCACCCGAAGCAAAAGGTGCGTGACTTGTCAGCCAAGGAGCGGGAGAACATCTTTAACTCGCTCAAAAACACCCTGGCGGAAATGACAGCCCAAGGCGGCCGGGACACGGAAAAGGATCTGTTTGGCCGGCCAGGGGGCTATAAAACCAGACTTTGCAAAAACACCGCGGGCAAAGCCTGCCCTGTGTGCGGCAGTCAAATAATCAAAGAGAGCTACTTGGGCGGAAGCATTTATTATTGCGCCGGGTGC
>CAYXHK010000074.1:0-9217 GCA_964464665.1 uncultured Syntrophomonadaceae bacterium | reverse complement strand
GTGCCCTTCCCTGCGGCTTTATCGTTAAATTCTTTGGTAAGGTATTTTACTTTGCGGGAGATACCGGTCTTTTCGGCGATATGAAACTTCTCGGACAGTTAGAGAAGATTGATTATGCTATATTACCGATTGGCAATTACTATACCATGGGACCAGAGGACGCCTTAATCGCCGCGGAATTTTTAAACACTAAAGCCGTAATTCCGATCCACTATAATACCTGGCCGGTGATCGAACAGGATGCGGTCGTCTTTAAGAACCAAGTGGAAGCTAAAACCGGGATCCCGGTTATTCTGATGGATCCCAATTCCGAAATTGCTCACTTTTGGTAGCGACGCTCCTTTTATGGAATAGTCGCGTCTTAATTATCGGTTTATCGGATGATTGTCAGAATCTCTGAACGTGTTTCTGGCAGTTTGATGCTCACTTTTGGTAGCGACGCTCCTTTATGGTATAATTATACTAAAAAAGTTAGTGGTGGGGGTTTTGTACGATTTATCGTTAAAATGTCCGGCGAAGATTAACCTGACTTTAGGGATCAGCGGGAAGCGGTCTGACGGTTACCACGAGCTGGAAAGCATCATGCAGAGCATCAGTCTGGTGGATGTACTAAACCTATCTTCCCGGCCGAGTGGTTTAGAATTGTCGTCTGACAATCCCCAGCTGTCGGTAGGCGAGGATAACCTTATTTGTCGGGCTGCGCGATTGCTGAATGAGCAGCTGGGACTAAAGAGGGGGGCTAAATTTAGCCTGCAGAAGCGGATCCCTTTGGCTGCCGGTCTGGCCGGCGGGAGCACCGACGCGGCTGGTGCTTTGCGGGGTTTAAATCATTTGTGGCAGCTTGGTTTATCCAGGGCCGAGTTAGAGAATTTAGGTGGCCGCTTAGGCTCCGATATTCCGTTTTGTTTAAGCGGGGGTACTGCTTTGGCTCGGGGCCGGGGAGATCGTCTTACTTCTTTGTCCGTTAAGACTGGCTGGTGGCTGGTATTGGTAAGGCCCCCCATTGAGGTTTCAACGGCTGAGGTTTACCGGAACTTTAGTTTGCAGCGGGTTAAGCGGCCGCCTCATACTGAGGCGATGATTGAATCCTTAAGCAAAGCCGATTTAAATGGAATAGCCGAAAATATGGTTAACGTTTTAGAATCGGTAACCATTAATATGCATCCCAAAATTGGAGAAATTAAGGCAGAGATGCTTAAGCGGGGGGCAATCGGGGCACTAATGTCCGGGAGCGGACCCTCTGTTTTTGGAATAGTGGAGGGATATGCGCGGGCGATAAAACTGGCAGACGCTTTTCGTGATCGTTTTCAAGATGTTTTTGTGGCTTGTACTTTACCTCCATTGGAATAGTTTATAATTTATTTCAAGGGGAATAGTAGAAAATAGGTCTTCCTGATACATGTTGAGTAATATATGAGGGGAGCAATAACATGGGCGAGAGGCGATTAATTCCGGTAAAGTTAGACAACTATAAACCTCTGCGGGAGATCGTTTTTGAATCCTTGCGCGAGGCAATTATTGGGGGAGTGCTTAGACCCGGGGAGCGCATGATGGAAGTTCAACTAGCGGAAGAAATGGGTGTAAGCCGTACTCCCGTCCGCGAGGCGATTCGCAAGCTGGAATTAGAAGGATTTGTGATGATGGTCCCCCGCAAGGGTGCCTATGTAGCGGGAATTTCTTCAAAGGATGTATCGGAAGTATTTGAGATCAGAGCCGCCTTGGAAGGATTAGCCGCGTCTTTAGCTGCGGAGAGGATTACCGATGCCGAAAAAGAAGAACTGGAGCGGGTTTTGGTAGTTAAAGCGGCCAGTGTACAGGCTAATGATTTTGCCTCGTTAATTGAAAAAGATACTGAGTTTCATGAAATGATTTATAAGGCCAGCCGGAACGAAAGGTTAATGCAAATTATCAGCAATTTGCGGGAACAGATCAATCGATTCAGGATGGTGTCTTTAGCTTACCCTGGTCGCGGCAAGGAAGCTCTGGAGGAACACAAAAAAATTGCTGAAGCCATTGCTGATCGTGATTTTGTCTTAGCTCAGGCTTTGGCCCAAGAGCATATCAGCAATGCGGAAAATGCTTTATTAGAAGCAATGCAGGGGATCAATACGACTAGTGAGCAATGATCCGTGGAAGGAGGCTGTTTTAATGCAAGTTGATGCGCTGGTTCTATCGGGCGGATTGAATTCGGAAGCGTTGCGAGCCAGTTGTGGCTGTGAAAAAGAGGCGTTGATCACTATCGGGAATCGGCCCATGGTGGAATACGTGGTTAATGCATTAAAACATACCCCGGAAGTAGGGCGCATCGTTGTGGCCGGACCTTATGCGGATCTGCAGTCAATTTTTGGTCAAGATTCCAACCTGCTCCTGGCAGAGGGCGGTTCTAACGTTATCTCTACCCTGCAAAAAGGCCTGGAAGTATTACAGGCGGAAGTGAATCTATTAGAGCAGCCGCAAAAGATGGTGGTGGTTACGACCGGAGATATCCCCATGATTACCCCGGAAGCGATCGGTGATTTTCTCCATTTGTGTCAGAATCGAATCGGCGATATCTATTATCCGGTGGTTTCCCGGGAAATTAGTGAGCGGAAATACCCTGGAGTAGTTCGGACCTACGTCCGGCTGCGCGAAGGCCAGTTTACCGGCGGAAATCTAATGCTGGTTAATCCGGCGATAGTGGATAAGTGCGCGAAGCTGGCGGAAAAAATGGTCGAGCGCCGCAAGAATCCGTTGGCTTTAAGCCAGTTGTTAGGCTGGCGTTTGGTTCTGAAGTTCATGCTGCGGACTTTGAGTTTGGCAGAAGCTGAGACTAAGGTTTCTGAGTTGCTGGGAGTTAGAGGGGTGGCCGTAATTTCTAATTATGCGGAAGTCGGAGTAGATGTAGATAAACCAGGGGATTTGCAGTTAGCCCGACGGATTTTGGGAGCTTATTAATCTAAGCGGAGAGTCCAGTTGGTTAAACAGACTTACTTAAACAGACTTACTTAAACAAACTTACCTAAACAAAGAAGGTAAACATTAATTAGCGGTGTGGCTAAAAGGTCATACTGTTTTGCATTTATCCGGGGAGGAATTTTGTGGTATTTGTAGAATATTTATTTATTGAGGGATTATATTTTGGTTTAACTATTAAATATGGGTGAGGGGCATTAGGGGAGGCGTTAGGTCATGACCATTACGGATGTCCGGATTAGAAGGATTTGTCAGGAAGGAAAAATGAAAGCCATTGTCTCGGTTACTTTTGATGACGAGTTCGTAGTGCATGATGTGAAGGTGGTCGAAGGGATTAATGGTTTATTTGTGGCTATGCCCAGCCGTAAAACCATGGAAGGTGAATTTCGGGATATTGCCCATCCGATTTCGTCCGGGGCACGGGAAGTTATCCAGAAAGCAGTGCTTAAAGCTTATACGGCGGCAGTGGCTGTAATCTAAGTCGCAATCTAATTCAAGGGTTTTGAAGCTTTGGGTCTTGAGGCTTGCAATTACAGATGGGCAGATTTCGCCGGTTTAAGCCGGTTTATTTTTTGTGGGGCGCCAAGATTCGACAGAACCTCTAAAGAATTTACATAAATGAAATAGAAGTGGTTTTGCTTACAGGAGATTTTAATTGTTTGTAGAAATATTTATTATAATATAGGATAGGCAAATTAATGAAGTTTAAAGTCATGGTCTTTAATGGTGCAGCTGGTTATAATATACTGAAGCCTATTTTGAGAACACGTAATCTCATATAGAGGAGCAATCGCTAAAAGATCTAACCGGGTGTTTTAGTTTTAGATATAAAGAGGGGGAAAAGACTGAATATGCAGGATATGGTGGCAATAGTCCTGGCCGCTGGCAAGGGAACCCGGATGAAATCCAATCTACCCAAAGTTATGCATCGAGCCGGCGGGAAAACGCTCGTGCAGCATGTAATAGATTCGGTTAAGTCAGCCGGAATTTTTCAGGTGGTCGTGGTTATCGGATGCGGCGCTGAGCTGGTTAAAACCAGTTTAGGGGACACATATCGTTATGTCGTGCAAACGGATCAGTTAGGAACCGGTCATGCGGTGCAGCAGGCGGGTCCGGTAATTGCCGCGGAGGAAGCAACGGTATTAGTTTTATGCGGAGACATGCCGCTCATATCGGCTAATTCCTTGACCAAACTGATGCAGCGACACCGGGAGAATAACGCGGCAGCCACCGTTTTGACCGCTTATTTCGCCGATCCGACCGGCTATGGCCGAATCCTCAGGGATGCCCAAGGCCGATTAGAACGTATAGTTGAAGAAAAGGATGCTTCGCCGGAGGTTAAAAGACTTAAGGAAGTAAATACCGGCACTTATTGTTTTAACCGGGATGAGTTATTCTCAGCTCTGGAAGAAATCGAGCCGAATAATGTCCAGGGAGAATACTATCTGACCGATGTTTTAACTATAATGCTGAATAAAGGTTTGACTGTTGAGATTGTGGATGAAGCCGAAGCGCAAGAGGCCTTAGGGATAAACAGCCGGCAGCAGTTAGCCGAAGCGGAGCAGATTTTTCGGCAGCGTACTTTGGAACGCGTAATGGCGGAAGGGGTTACGGTTATCGATCCGGGGTCAACCTTTATTGATGATTCCGCTGAGATTGCTCCGGATACGATCATCCATCCCTTTACGATAATTGCCGGGCAATCCCGCATTGGTCCGGAGAGTGAAATCGGTCCTTTTACCCGCATCAAGGACTCGATAGTGGGTAAGAAAGTGCTGGTGCAAAATTCTGTAATTATAGAGAGTTATGTGGGTGATAATTGTAATATTGGTCCTTTTGCATACCTGAGACCAGAGACCCATTTAGAATCCGGGGTCAAGGTCGGAGATTTTGTGGAACTGAAGAAATCCTGGGTCGGAAAAGGCACCAAGATTCCCCATCTGTCCTACGTGGGAGATGCTACAGTTGGCTCGGGGGTTAATGTGGGCTGTGGCACTATCACCTGTAATTATGATGGGGTAAACAAGTATCAAACGATAATTGAGGACGGAGCTTTTATCGGCAGTAATACAAATTTGGTTGCCCCGGTCAAGATAGGGAGCGGGGCTACGGTTGGAGCGGGGTCCACGATTACCAAGGATGTGCCCGAAGATGCCTTGGCTGTTGAACGGAGCCAGCAAAAGGCAATCAATAATTGGCATAAAAGAAAGAGTTGTTTAAAAGGCGATGCTTAATTTGCTCTACAGGAGGAACAGAGGGATGTCGGTATTTAATAAGCGGCTAAAGTTGTTTTCGGGAAATGCTAACGTATCGTTAGCCGAGGAGATCGCGGATTACTTAGGTCTGTATGTTGGTGCCGCCAAAGTCAGCCGTTTTTCGGATGGGGAAATCTGTGTTGCCATCGATGAAAGCGTGCGCGGGGTTGATGTATTTATCATTCAATCGACTAGCCCGCCGGTTAATGAACATTTAATGGAATTACTGATTATGATGGACGCGGTAAGTCGGGCTTCATCCGCGCGGATCAATGCGGTAATCCCTTATTATGGATACGGCCGGCAGGATCGAAAGACTAAGGCCCGGGATCCAATTACGGCCAAATTGGTCGCTAATCTTTTAACCGTTACCGGAGCAGCCCGCGTTGTGACTATGGATATGCATGCCGGGCAGATTCAGGGTTTTTACGATATCCCGGTAGATCATTTGCCGGGGGTGCCGATTTTAGCGGAGTATTTCCGAAATAAGGGCTTAGAAGACGTAGTGGTAGTTTCCCCGGATGTGGGCGGGGTTACCCGGGCACGCGATTTCGCGGAGCGGATTGGCGCCTCCATCGCGATTATTGACAAACGCCGACCAGAGCCGAATGTGGCTAAAGTCATGAACGTTATCGGTGAGGTTAGAGATAAGACGGTTATTATGATCGACGATATTATTGATACTGCGGGGACCATCACCCTGGGAGCGCAGGTGATGATGGACAGCGGAGCTAAAGCGGTTTACGCTTGTGCCACCCACGGTCTGCTTTCCGGCCCGGCCATTGAACGATTAGCCAACTCGCCGCTTGAGGAAGTCGTGATAACCAATACTATCCCGCTTCCAGCAGAAAAGAAAATCGATAAAATCCGAGTCTTATCCGTGGCCCCTTTGATTGGGGAAGCGATCATTCGGATCCATGAAGACCTCTCGGTAAGTAAGTTATTTGATGCTTAGGACTTTGATGCCTAGGACAAGGTGACCGGCGAACATTGAGCATTTGGTTTTTGTGGAGATAACGTAGTTAACGTTTTAGAGACTAAGACAAAAAGCTAATGAAGCAAGGGGACGTTCTTTTTGCTTCCTTTTGCTTCGCTTCAATTACTAGAATTATTGCGATAATAAACCCTTAATGCTTGGCAAATCTTATTTTCATTAGTGGTTGTGCTTTATAGGCATGGGTGGTCAAAATGATTAAACGAATAAGCGAATGCGAATAGGATATGGAGTCCGTAAAGTTAGTTAGACTAAATTTGGCGCCGATGGTTTTGTAAGCTCCTCCTCGGGGAATAATAATAAGGAGATCTGCTGATAAAGAGGAGGAGCATAACCATGGGGATCAATAGTCTTTCAGTGCAAATAAGGGAAGTTGACACCAAAAGCCGGGTTAAAAAGCTGCGGCAGGCCGGCCTGGCTCCAGGAGTCATTTATGGAGGAGCCAAATCCAACATCCCGATTCAGTTTAACGGCAAGGAATTAGAGAAACTCTTAAAAAGTTCCCGCAAGGGAATGAACACTTTAATCGAGATGGAGGTTCGGGAGAATGAGGCCGAAACGGTTATGATCCGGGAGCTTTTCCGCGAACCAACCACGGGTTCCTTGCTACATGTGGATTTTTACCGGGTTTCTCTATCGGAACGACTGCAGACGGAGGTGCAGTTAGCCTGGGTAGGCGAAGCCAGCGGCGTTAAGCAGGGCGGTTTAATGCAACCCGGCTTAAGGTCAGTCCTGGTTGAGTGTCTGCCTGCTCAGATCCCCGATCGTCTGGAGGTTTTGGTAACTGATCTGGAAGTTGGGGATAAACTTACGGTGGCGGACTTAACCGTACCGGCGGGGATTCGGATTTTGACTGAACCGGATGAGGTAGTCGTATCGATCTTAGCGGCTCGAGTTGAAGCAGAACCGGCTGACACACCGGCTCCAGTCGGGGAAAAAGCGGAGGAAACTCCCGCAAGTGTCCAGGAAGCGGATGCCGGGAAACTGGCGGCCAAATAAATGATCCAAGGCTTATATATTTGATGCTTCCGAGCCATATTTAGATTAAATACGGTCAAAACGAATAGTTTAAAATGCCGGGGTCAGTTGTTAACTGGAGAAGATAACAGCCGACCCCTCGTTTTTGCAAAACCGGCGTGTTATATTTAAACTTGAACGTGTGAATGCGACCGGGTGCGGGTGTTGTTCTCATCGGCTGGTTTGGGGCGCTATGGAATTGCTAATTGACGAACCAGACGGATGAGGCAGGGCCGGCCTGGTTATATCTAAGCTAAAGGGGTTGGGGGAGGATGTTTGATAAGTGGCGCAACCGGTCGGCTAAAAAAGCCGCTGGCCCGGTCAAACTGGTGGTTGGCCTGGGAAACCCGGGCGGGGAGTACGCCGGTACCCGGCATAATGTTGGCTTTATGGTTATCAGCCGGCTGGCTGCTGAAATTGGGGTTCGTGCCAATAAATCAGCCCACGGGGCGTTAATTGGAGAAGGCCGATTTGGCGGGGAGCGCATAGTCCTGGCTCAACCTCAAACCTATATGAACCGAAGCGGAACCGCGGTCGAAGCGCTGCTTAGGGCGTATCGTCTCGATCTGGCTGATGTCTTGGTGATTTGCGATGATCTGGACTTGCCGCTTGGCCGTCTAAGACTGCGGAGCCAAGGCGGTGACGGGGGGCATCGGGGATTGCGTTCCATAATCTATAGTCTGGGAACCAACGAATTTTCCCGGCTGCGCCTGGGCGTGGGACGACCTTTAGCCAAGGAAGAGACTGTCGAATACGTGCTGACTAAGTTTACGCCAACGGAGCAGTCCTTATTAGACGAAGAGATAGAAGCAGCGGTGGCCGGGATTAGGCGATGGTTGTTCGATGGAGTTGATAAGGCGATGAATCAAGTCAATGCCTGGAAACCGGCCGCCAAACCGGGCATTTCCCCAGGGTCTGAGGATTAATCCAGCTGGAATGCGTGTATAATACCTAAAAAGCACAATTTAGGAGGCAATTATTTGGACTGGTTAATTGCCGGAATTTTAGCCGCAGCGCTGGCTTGGGCCTTTAACACCTGGACCGCCGACTGGGGCGGCAGCCTTAGTCTTATCGTCCTGGTGCCGCTTGTCGAGGAGGTTGCCAAGACCGGTCTGGTTTGGCTGATTGGGGGCAGTCTGGTCTTGTCGCATGCCGTATTCGGCCTAGTGGAAGCAGTCTATGAAATGCGCCGCGATCAGCAGCTGGGGGCGGCGGTCATGGCCTTTATCCTGCATTTGGTTTTTGGCTTGGTGACGCTCGGTCTGCTGCGATACTCGGGCAGCTGGGTTATCGCTGTAATCGGAGCTACGGCTGTGCATGCTTTGTGGAATTTACTGATCATCCGGTTTTTTACCCGGTGGGCAGGAGGGAAATAAATTGAAGGTTTGTTATGTGTGTGAGTATTGTGGGGAACGGCTGAATGATTGCCAGGAGGGGGTTGCTTGGTCGGAATCGGCTGGAAAAGCGACTGAGCCCTCTGTTGACTGTGCTTTAGGCGCGGATATGGTAATGGTAAAAACGATCTGTGATGAGTGTCTGGTCGCGCTGGGACGGACGGATGACGGGTTCACCAGTTGGATCAGCGGAATTAATGTTTTTCGACACTAGGAAATATTTCGGAAAATACTAATAAACTGTTTAATAGATGTTTAAAATCCTGCCCCGGGAAACCATAGCTAAGTCAGAGGAAATATGGTGTTTTCCAAGTTGCCTCTGGCCATACTGTGAGCTGCACCAAGCACTACTTTAACCCTTAAATTAATTTTTCTCTGTCCACTGAGTGGACAAAAAATTAACAACAAGATTATGCTTTTTAACTCTTTTTTCTCAAACAACGGAAGACTTTGAAAGCTGGTCAATCAGCAAATATACCTGTATTTGATCAACTGGCTGGGCTTTAAACTACGAATGACAGACGGTTTTATAGGATGTGTTGCATTATACTATGCGTGATTTCAGTTTTAGGGACCACGGACGGTTGGGTTGAGGGGGGATTATA